>NZ_JBHYVE010000008.1:0-269621 GCF_042750035.1 Streptomyces sp. NPDC059452 | reverse complement strand
CCGGGCCCCTCCGGGCGCTTCCCTTCGTTTTCTTTTTGTTCTTGCGTTTCCGACTCTATCAGACTCTTTCGTGTCCGATTCCCGGTCGAAGCGGGATGCTTTCGAGGTTCTTCGCTTTCGCGTTTTCCCTTTCCGGCGGTTCCAACTTTACCAGACTCTTTTTCGTTCCGTTTCCGGTCCGAATTCGATTTCCGGTGGCCTGTGGAGCGGCCTTTGCCTTTCGGCGGATCCGACTTTATCAGAGATTCTGAGTCGGAATTCCCGCCCCGTCGGGGTGTCCCCGGCGCACGAGTGCGCGCGGTGCTTCCCGGTCAGGCGGAGCCGTAAACGTACTGGAGCGGGGCGCCCCGATGCAAATCGAGGGGCCCCGCTCCCGTACGGGCTGGTCAGGCGGGTCAGACCTCGACGACGACCGGGAGGATCATCGGACGCCGACGGTAGGTGTCGGAGACCCACTTGCCGACGACCCGGCGGACCATCTGCTGGAGTTGGTGGGGCTCCATCACGCCGTCCTGGGCCGACTTGTCCAGGGCTTCCTGGATCTTCGGGGTGACGCCGGTGAACGCGTTGTCGTCGATGCCGGAGCCCCGGGCCTGGATGTGGGGGCCGCCCACGATCTTGCCGGAGGAGCTGTCGACCACGATGAAGACCGAGATGATGCCCTCGTCGCCGAGGATGCGGCGGTCCTTGAGGGAGGTCTCGGTGACATCGCCGACGGAGAGGCCGTCGACGTACACGTAACCGGCCTGGACCTTGCCGACGATCTTGGCCTTGCCGTCGATCAGGTCGACGACCACGCCGTCCTCGGCGATGACGATGTGGTCCTTGGGCACGCCCGTGAGGGCTCCCAGCTCGGCGTTGGCCCGCAGGTGGCGCCATTCGCCGTGGACCGGCATCAGGTTCTTCGGCTTGCAGATGTTGTAGAAGTACAGCAGCTCGCCGGCCGAGGCGTGGCCCGAGACGTGGACCTTGGCGTTGCCCTTGTGGACGACGTTGGCGCCCCAGCGGGTCAGGCCGTTGATCACGCGGTAGACCGCGTTCTCGTTGCCGGGGATGAGGGACGACGCCAGGATCACCGTGTCGCCGGGAACGATCCGGATCTGGTGGTCGCGGTTGGCCATCCGGGAGAGGGCCGCCATCGGCTCGCCCTGCGAGCCCGTGCAGACGAGCACGACCTCGTCGTCCGGGAGGTCGTCGAGGGTCTTGACGTCCACCACCAGGCCCGCGGGGACCTTGAGGTAGCCGAGGTCACGGGCGATGCCCATGTTGCGGACCATCGAGCGGCCGACGAAGGCGACCCTGCGGCCGTACTCGTGGGCGGCGTCCAGGATCTGCTGGATGCGGTGCACATGGCTGGCAAAGCTCGCCACGATGATGCGCTTCTGGGCGTTGGCGAAGACCGTGCGCAGAACGTTGGAGATGTCCCGCTCGGGCGGTACGAAGCCGGGGACCTCGGCGTTCGTGGAGTCCGAGAGGAGGAGGTCGATGCCCTCCTCGCTGAGCCGCGCGAACGCGTGCAGGTCGGTGAGGCGGCCGTCCAGCGGGAGCTGGTCCATCTTGAAGTCACCGGTGGCCACGGCCATGCCCGCGGGGGTGCGGATGGCGACCGCGAGGGCGTCCGGGATCGAGTGGTTGACCGCGATGAACTCGCAGTCGAAGACGCCGATGCGCTCGCGCTGCCCTTCCTGCACCTCAAGGGTGTAGGGGCGGATGCGGTGCTCCTGGAGCTTCGCCTCGATGAGGGCGAGCGTCAGCTTGGAGCCGATGAGGGGGATGTCCGGCTTCAGGCGCAGCAGGTAGGGGACGCCGCCGATGTGGTCCTCGTGGCCGTGCGTGAGGACGATGCCCTCGATGTCGTCCAGGCGGTCCCGGATCGTGGTGAAGTCCGGCAGGATCAGGTCGATGCCGGGCTGCTCCTCCTCGGGGAAGAGGACGCCGCAGTCGACGATGAGCAGGCGGCCGCCGTACTCGAAGACCGTCATGTTGCGGCCGATCTCGCCCAGGCCGCCGAGCGGGGTGACCCGCAGGGCGCCCTTCGGGAGCTTCGGGGGGGTACCGAGTTCAGGGTGCGGATGGCTCAAAAGACTCTCCTTAACCACACGCGCCACGTACCGCTGAGGCACGTGGCGCGCATGTCATTCGTGCACTTGCTGTTGTCTTGGGGTCGTGCTCTTCGCGAGGTGCCTCGCTCGTTCTCTTCATTCAGTTGTGAAGTCCGTGGTTACAGCTGTACC
Source organism: Streptomyces sp. NPDC059452 (assembly GCF_042750035.1). NCBI lineage: Bacteria > Bacillati > Actinomycetota > Actinomycetes > Kitasatosporales > Streptomycetaceae > Streptomyces > Streptomyces sp. NPDC059452. The sequence continues at coordinate 267,387 of NZ_JBHYVE010000008.1, read as the reverse complement.
CCGCCGGCGGCCAGGTCGATCTTGAGCTGGGCCGTCTCCTGGGCGGTGAGTTCCACCAGGGGCAGGCGCAGCGGGCCCGCCGGGAGGCCCTGGAGGGTCAGCGCCGCCTTGGTGGTGATCACGCCCTGGGTGCGGAACATGCCGGTGAAGACCGGGAGCAGCTTCTGGTGGATCTCGGTGGCCTTCTGGACGTCGCCGCCCAGGTGCGCCTCGACCAGGGCCCGCAGCTCCGGGGTGACCACGTGGCCGACGACGGAGACGAAGCCGACCGCGCCGACCGAGAGGAGCGGGAGGTTGAGCATGTCGTCGCCGGAGTACCAGGCGAGGCCGGACTGGGCGATGGCCCAGCTGGCACGGCCCAGGTCTCCCTTGGCGTCCTTGTTGGCGACGATCCGCGGGTGGTCGGCCAGCCGTACGAGGGTCTCGGTGTCGATCGGTACCCCGCTGCGGCCGGGGATGTCGTACAGCATCACGGGCAGGCCCGTGGAGTCGGCGATGGCCGTGAAGTGGCGCAGGAGGCCTTCCTGCGGCGGCTTGTTGTAGTACGGCGTGACGGCGAGGAGCCCGTGGGCGCCGGTGCGCTCGGCGGTGCGGGCGAGGTCGACGCTGTGCCGGGTGTCGTTGGTGCCGATGCCGGCGACGACGTGCGCCCGGTCTCCTACCGCTTCGAGCACCGCCCGTACGAGCTGGTCCTTCTCCGCGTCACTGGTGGTCGGGGACTCACCGGTGGTGCCGTTGACGATCAGTCCGTCATTGCCTGCGTCCACCAGATGGGCGGCGAGCCGCTGTGCGCCGTCGAGGTCGAGAGCGCCGTCCGCCGTGAAGGGCGTGACCATAGCGGTGAGGACCCGCCCGAAGGGGGTCTGCGGAGTGGAGATCGGAGCCATGGGTAACACGCTACTCGCTGCTCAGCGCGTGGTCCCCCCTCGGGGGGACGGGGAAGAGGAGCCCGGCACTGCCTGCTCGGGGGTTCAAGCAGTGCCGGGTCCGTTTGATCAGCCTAGATGAACTTCTCGAAACGCCGCAATACGGACACCGCCTACGGGGCGACCCGTCCATTTTTGTTGAAGGCCGCATGAGTGAGCGGCATGAGCCGCGCCCAGTGGGCTTCCATCTGCTCGCCGACCATCTCGATCTCGCGCTGCGGGAAGGACGGGACCTTCGCCAGCTCGTGCTGGGTGCGCAGGCCGAGGAAGTGCATCAGGGAGCGCGCGTTGCACGTGGCGTACATCGTCGAGAAGAGGCCGACCGGGAGGACCGCGCGGGCCACCTCGCGGGCCACTCCTGCGGCCAGCATCTCCTGGTAGGCCGCGTAGGAGGCCCGGTAGGACTCCTCCATGGCTCGGGTCGTCAGGTCGTACTGCTCCTCGGTGCCCGCGACGAACTCGTACTTGCCGGGGCGGCCCTGCTGGACCAGCTTGCGGGAGGTGTCGGGGACGTAGAAGACCGGCTCCAGCTCCCGGTAGCGGCCCGATTCCTCGTTGTAGGACCAGCCCACGCGGTGCCGCATGAACTCGCGGAAGACGAAGATCGGGGCGCTGATGAAGAAGGTCATCGAGTTGTGCTCGAACGGACTTCCGTGCCGGTCCCGCATGAGGTAGTTGATCAGCCCCTTGGACCGCTCCGGGTCCTTGGTGACCTCTTCCAGCGACTGCTCTCCGGCGGTGGAGACCCGGGCGGCGAACAGCACGTCCGCGTCGCCCGCGGCGCTTTTCACCAGGTCAACGGTGACGTCGCTGCGGAAGTGGGGCTTTGCGGGTTCGGGGGTGTCGGTCACCGGCGGGGGTCCTTCCAGGGGCGGTGCTCGGGCGGCGACCACTTTACGGGCCGCTCGCTCGCCTCCACGCACCCGCTGCACGCATGCGAGCGACTCCGTCGGGCAGCCGTTCGTGGAGTCCTTGAAACGTTACGGCGATTCGGGGCACCGATCGGCCCTGTCGTACGTCTGACTCGTCAGCAGCACCCGCCACTGAGATCAAGGAGAGTTTCCTCATGTTCCGCCGGCGTGAATCCGTCCCGTTCTCGTTCGTCGCCGAGTCCGACCGATTCCGCAGTAACGTCACTCCCCCTCCCGCCCCCCGTGCCAGCGTTCCCGAGCTGCTCGGGCGTTCCCTCGTCGGGCTGACCGTGGTCGCCGGGCTCGTGGGCTCGCTGCTGCTGGGTCTTCCGGCGCTCGACTCCGGGCAGTCCGCTTCGCAGGGCAAGCAGTCCGAGGCCTCTCAGGGCCGCTGAGTACGTCCCGGGGCCGCCGGACTACTCGTACGGACCCCCTGGGGTGGTCTGTTCGGGGGCACCCTCGGTAGCCTCACCGGGCACAGCAATCGAGCGTGCTTGTGAGTGAGGATGAGTCGTGCCCCTGCCCTTTCTGACGGCCGACCGCGCATTCGATGCGAGCGCGGAGGACGTTGCGCTGCCGTTCGACGACCACGACAGCTGGCGGCGGCCCTACCGCCCCGGCCCGTGGCGGGTCGCGGCGGCGGCCGGTGTGTTGTTGCTGGCCTCGTTCGTTCTGCTCGCGGCCATGATCATCGGTGTGACCGGAGCGCCTTCCGGGGCCACCGCGTGTCTGCTGCTGGCCGGTGCGCTGATCGCCGCCGCGCTGCGGCTGCTGAGGGTCGGTGCGTGGGTCAGCCGGCACGGTGTGCGGCGTGTGGGGTTCTTCTGGACCACCACGGTGCCGTGGAGCGCCACCGCCTCCGTCCGTACGGTCCAGCAGCCGGTGAAGTGGCTGGGGCTGCCCCGTACGGTGCAGGGGCAGGCGCTGATCGTGGCCCGGCGGAGCGGTGAGACGCTGGCACCGCTGGTCTCCGACCACAACGCGGACTTCCTCGGGCGCGAAGAGGCGTTCGATCGGGCCACGGATGCGGTGGAGGCCTGGGCGGACGAGTATCGGCACGGGTGAGCCGTGCCGCGTGTACGTGGATGAGCCCGGGGCCGTTGGTCGGTCCCGGGCTCATCTGCGTACAGGCGGAAAAGACGTCCTCAAACGCCGGACGGGCGGGAAGCCCGCAGCGCGATCGCTCTCTGCATGGCCTTGCGGGCTCTCGGGGTGTCCCTCGCGTCCTGGTAGGCCACCGCAAGGCGGAACCAGGTGCGCCAGTCGTCCGGGGCGTCCTCCGTCTCCTCGCGGCGCTTGGTGAAGGCCGCGTCGGCGGAATCCCGGTCGATGCGGCCGGACGGGGTGCGCAGCAGGTCGTCGACCGGCAGGCCGCCCTCCGCGTCCAGCTCGGCGGCGAGCGCGTTGGCGCGCCGGACGAACTGGGTGTTCTTCCAGAGGAACCAGACGCCGATCACCGGCAGGATCAGCACGGCAACACCGAACGTGACCGTGAGCAGCGTGCCGTGGCGGATGAGCATCAGACCGCGGCTGCCGACCAGGACGAAGTAGAAGACCAGGACGGCGGCCGTGACGAAGTAGGTGATCTTTGCGCGCATGGTGGGCTCAGTCAGTTCAGGTCGAGGAAGTGTTCCAGGCCGAAGGTGAGGCCGGGAGTGGTCACCACGCGGCGGGCGCCGAGCAGGATGCCCGGCATGAAGCTGCTGTGGTGGAGGGAGTCGTGGCGGATGGTGAGGGTCTCGCCCTCGCCGCCGAGCAGCACTTCCTGGTGGGCCAGCAGTCCGCGCAGCCGGATCGCGTGGACCGGGACGCCGTCGACGTCCGCGCCGCGCGCGCCGTCCAGGGCGGTGGTGGTGGCGTCCGGCTGGGGGGCGCTGCCCGCCTTGGCGCGGGCCGCCGCGATGAGCTGGGCGGTGCGGGTGGCGGTGCCGGAGGGGGCGTCGACCTTGTTGGGGTGGTGGAGCTCGACGACCTCGACGGACTCGAAGTAGCGGGCGGCCTGCTCCGCGAACTTCATGGTCAGGACCGCGCCGATGGAGAAGTTCGGGGCGATGAGGACGCCGGTGGCCGGGGAGTTCTCCAGCCAGCCGGTCAGCTGCGCAAGCCGTTCGTCGGTCCAGCCCGTGGTGCCGACGACGGCGTGGATGCCGTGCCCGACACAGAAGTCGAGGTTGTCCATCACCGATGCGGGGGTGGTCAGCTCGACGGCGACCTGGGCGCCCGCGTCGGTGAGGGTCTCCAGCTTGTCGCCCCGGCCCAGGGCCGCCACCAGCTCCAGGTCGTCGGCGGCCTCGACCGCTCGTACGGCCTCGGAGCCGATCCGGCCCTGAGCACCGAGAACGGCTACGCGCAGCTTGCTCATCTTTGCTTCCTTAAGGGGTGCGAGCGCTTAGGGGTTAGGAGACCGCTTCGTGGAGGCGGTCCGCCTGCTTGTCCTTGAGCGGGCCGATGACCGAGAGCGAGGGGCGGTGGGTGAGGAGTTCGCCCGCCACCTCCCGTACGTCGTCGGGGGTGACCTCCGCGATACGGGCGAGCATGTCGTCGACCGACATCTGCTCGCCCCAGCACAGCTCGCTCTTGCCGATACGGTTCATCAGCGCGCCGGTGTCCTCCAGGCCGAGGACGGTGGAGCCGGAGAGCTGGCCGATGGCGCGGGTGATCTCGTCGTCGTCCAGGCCGTGGGTGGCGACCCGGTCCAGCTCGTCGCGGCAGAGCTTGAGGACGTCGTGGACCTGGCTGGGGCGGCAGCCCGCGTAGACGCCGAAGAGGCCGCAGTCGGCGAAGCCCGAGGTGTACGAGTACACGCTGTAGGCCAGGCCGCGCTTCTCCCGGACCTCCTGGAAGAGGCGCGAGCTCATACCGCCGCCGAGGGCCGTGTTCAGGACCCCGAGGGCCCAGCGACGCTCGTCGGTGCGGGCGAGGCCGGGCATGCCGAGGACCACATGGGCCTGCTCGGTCCTGCGGTTCAGCAGCTCGACCTTGCCCGCGGTGCGCAGGGTTCGGGAGCCCTGGCGGGGCGCCATGGGCACCGCGTCCGTACGGGAGAGGGCTCCGGCCCTTTCGAAGGCGCGGCGGACCTGGCGTACGACCGTGGCGTGGTCGACGTTGCCCGCGGCGGCGACGACCAGGTGCGTGGGGTCGTAGTGCTTCTTGTAGAAGCGGGCGATCTGGCCCCGGTTCAGCGCGTTGATCGTGTCGACGGTGCCGAGGACCGGGCGGCCGAGGGGGGTGTCGCCGAGCATGGTGTGCGCGAACAGGTCGTGCACACAGTCGCCCGGGTCGTCCTCGGTCATCGCGATCTCTTCGAGGATGACGCCGCGCTCGGCGTCGACGTCCTCGGGGGCGATCAGCGAGCCGGTCAGCATGTCGCAGACCACGTCGATGGCGAGCGGCAGGTCGGTGTCCAGGACCCGCGCGTAGTAGCAGGTGTACTCCTTCGCCGTGAAGGCGTTCATCTCGCCGCCGACCGCGTCGATCGCGGAGGAGATGTCGAGGGCGGTGCGCTTGGCGGTGCCCTTGAAGAGGAGGTGTTCGAGGTAGTGGGTCGCGCCGTTCAGGGTGGGCGTCTCGTCGCGGGAACCGACGTTGGCCCAGATGCCGAAGGTGGCGGACCGGACGGAGGGCAGGGTCTCGGTGACGATCCGCAGACCGCCGGGGAGGACGGTGCGGCGGACGGTGCCGATGCCGTTGGTGCCCTGGAGAAGCGTTTGGGTACGGGCGACGGCCCGCCCCTCCGAAGAGGGGCGGGCCGTCGTCGCGGAACTACGGGACGTCACTTGTCGGTGTCGTCCTTCTTCTCGTCGGCCTCTTCGCCCTCGATGACCGGGATCAGGGAGAGCTTGCCGCGGGAGTCGATCTCGGCGATCTCGACCTGGACCTTGGCGCCGACGGCGAGCACGTCCTCGACGTTCTCCACGCGCTTGCCACCGGCGAGCTTGCGGATCTGCGAGATGTGCAGCAGGCCGTCCTTGCCCGGCATGAGCGAGACGAACGCGCCGAAGGTGGTCGTCTTGACGACCGTACCCAGGTAGCGCTCGCCGACCTCCGGCATGGTCGGGTTGGCGATCGCGTTGATCGTGGCGCGGGCGGCCTCGGCCTGCGAACCCTGCTGGGCACCGATGTAGATGGTGCCGTCGTCCTCGATCGTGATGTCGGCGCCGGTGTCCTCCTGGATCTGGTTGATCATCTTGCCCTTGGGGCCGATGACCTCACCGATCTTGTCCACGGGGATCTTGACGGTGATGATCCGCGGGGCGTTCGGGGACATCTCGTCCGGGACGTCGATGGCCTCGTTCATGACGTCCAGGATGTGCAGACGCGCGTCACGGGCCTGCTTCAGCGCGGCGGCCAGGACCGAGGCGGGGATGCCGTCGAGCTTGGTGTCGAGCTGGAGCGCGGTCACGAACTGCTTCGTACCGGCGACCTTGAAGTCCATGTCGCCGAAGGCGTCCTCCGCACCGAGGATGTCGGTGAGGGCGACGTAGTGGGTCTTGCCGTCGATCTCCTGCGAGATCAGGCCCATGGCGATACCGGCGACGGCGGCCTTGAGGGGCACACCGGCGTTCAGCAGGGACATGGTGGAGGCGCAGACCGAGCCCATGGACGTCGAGCCGTTGGAGCCCAGCGCCTCGGAGACCTGGCGGATCGCGTAGGGGAACTCCTCGCGCGAGGGGAGCACCGGCACGATGGCGCGCTCGGCGAGCGCTCCGTGGCCGATCTCGCGGCGCTTGGGCGAGCCCACGCGGCCGGTCTCGCCGACGGAGTACGGCGGGAAGTTGTAGTTGTGCATGTAGCGCTTGCGGGTCACCGGGGAGAGGGTGTCCAGCTGCTGCTCCATCCGGAGCATGTTGAGGGTGGTGACGCCCAGGATCTGGGTCTCACCGCGCTCGAACAGCGCCGAGCCGTGCACGCGCGGGATGGCCTCGACCTCGGCGGCCAGCGTACGGATGTCCGTGACGCCGCGGCCGTCGATGCGGACCTTGTCCTTGATGACGCGCTCGCGGACCAGGTGCTTGGTCAGCGAGCGGTACGCGGCGGAGATCTCCTTCTCGCGGCCCTCGAAGGCCGGGAGGAGCTTCTCGGCGGCGATCTCCTTGACACGGTCGAGCTCGGCCTCGCGGTCCTGCTTGCCGGCGATGGTGAGCGCCTGCGTCAGCTCGGGGGTGACGGCCTTGGCGAGCGCCTCGAAGACGTCGTCCTGGTAGTCCAGGAAGACCGGGAACTCGCCGACCGGCTTGGCGGCCTTGGAGGCGAGGTCGGACTGGGCCTTGCAGAGCGCCTTGATGAAGGGCTTCGCGGCGTCCAGACCGGCGGCGACGATCTCCTCGGTGGGCGCCTCGGCGCCGTCCGCGACGAGCTGGATGGTCTTCTCGGTGGCCTCGGCCTCGACCATCATGATCGCGACGTCGCCGTCCTCCAGGACGCGACCGGCGACGACCATGTCGAAGACGGCGTCCTCAAGCTCGGTGTGCGTCGGGAATGCGACCCACTGGCCCTTGATCAGGGCGACGCGGGTGGCGCCGATCGGGCCGGAGAAGGGCAGGCCCGCCAGGATGGTGGAGCAGGAGGCGGCGTTGATCGCGACCACGTCGTACAGGTGGTCGGGGTTGAGCGCCATGATCGTCTCGACGATCTGGATCTCGTTGCGCAGGCCCTTCTTGAAGGAGGGGCGCAGCGGGCGGTCGATCAGGCGGCAGGTGAGGATCGCGTCCTCGGAGGGCCGGCCCTCACGGCGGAAGAAGGAGCCGGGGATCTTGCCGGCCGCGTACTGCCGCTCCTCGACGTCCACCGTGAGGGGGAAGAAGTCCAGGTTTTCCTTGGGCCGCTTGGAAGCGGTGGTGGCCGACAGCACCATGGTGTCGTCGTCCAGGTACGCGACGGCGGAGCCGGCGGCCTGCTTGGCCAGGCGGCCCGTCTCGAAGCGGATGGTGCGGGTGCCGAAGGTTCCGTTGTCGATAACGGCCTCGGCGTAGTGGGTCTCGTTCTCCACTAGTGATTTCTCCATACTCGTCGTCTTTCGTCCTGCCGCCCGTATGGCGGAGGACGGTGCGGGAGAAGCGCACCGTGTGTGCGGGCCGGTCTTCGATCGAAGCTCCCGGGCATGTTCCCGGGGGCCACTACCGAGGACCGGCGGCGGCGTCGCTGCGCCTCTCCCTCGTAACGGTGTCCAGATTACTGAGCTTGACACCGGTCGTGCACGTACAGCAAAGGGAACACCGGTCGTACGCCTACGGCAAAGGGAGCGGTCCCCTCAGACTCGGGAACCGCTCCCTCTCCACGGCGTGCTTACTTGGCGCCGCCGGCCGCACCGCGGCGGATGCCGAGGCGGTCGACCAGCGCACGGAAGCGCTGGATGTCCTTCTTGGCCAGGTACTGCAGGAGGCGGCGACGCTGGCCGACCAGGATCAGCAGACCACGACGGGAGTGGTGGTCGTGCTTGTGCGTCTTGAGGTGCTCCGTCAGGTCCGAGATCCGGCGGGAGAGCATGGCGACCTGGACCTCGGGGGATCCGGTGTCACCCTCCTTCTGGGCGAACTCGGACATGATCTGCTTCTTCGTAGCGGCGTCGAGCGGCACGCGTACTCCTCTTGATGTTCGAAGCGCCCACGAGTGCCCCTGGTCTTGATCTCAGGGGAGCTTCCGTGACTCGGAGGCGAAGGTCCGATGAGCGCAGTCCCCAGGATGATCCGGAGAGGCGTACACAAACGGCCACTGGTCAGAGTACCAGCCATTCGGGTCACACCCGACGGGCCTCTCCGGGGGGCGACTGGTGACGGCGCTCGCCGGGGGTCAGCTGGTGAGGGCCCGGATCGAGCGGTAGACGTCGAAGACCGCGAGGCAGAGCGGCAGCAGGGTGAGCAGGACCATCGTCTCGGCGATCTCCAGGAAGCGGCCCCAGAACGGGGTGACGCCCTTGCGCGGCACGATCAGGCCGATGGCGGTGATCAGGGCGGCGACGCCCGCGACGGCGGCGGCGAGCCATACCGTACGGACATCGAGGTCGGCCCCGTTGCCCCGCAGCGCGTCGCGCACCAGGGTGAGCGGCGGGTTGAGCGAGAGACCGAGGCCCAGGAGTACGAGGGAGCCGAGGCCGGCCGCGAGGGTGCAGCCGACCTGGGCGGTGTAGCGGAAGAGGTGGGCGCGCATCAGCAGGGCGACCCCGGTGGCCAGGGCGAGCAGCTGGCCCCAGACGTCGTCCGAGAAGCCCAGCACCGCGGCGGCGGCCACGGCCACCAGTGCGCAGCCGCCGACCAGGCCGAGGAGCAGCTCGTGGCCGCGCCGCGCCTGGGCGGCGATCCGTACGGCGTCGACCGGGCCCTGGGGGGCCTGCTCGGAGGTGCCGTAGTCGCCGACCGTGGAGCGGGGCGGTTCGAAGCCGATGGGGAGGCGGGCGAAGCGGGTGGAGAGGCCGGGCAGGAAGGCCAGGGCGCCCACGGCGAACGGGGCGGAGACGGCGGCGGCCTCGGTGGGCTTCAGATCCGCGCTGATCGCGATGAAGGTGACCACGAGGCCGGTGGCGCTCGCGAAGACGAACGCGACGAACGGTCCGTCGCCGCCGGGTGCGGTGATCATGAGGATGACCGACACGACCAGTACGGCGGCGCAGGCGAGCAGGAACTGCAGCCGTCCCACGCCCTGGCCCGCGCTGAGCGAGAGGAGCCCGGAACCGGCCACGGCGGCGTTCACCATGGCTCCGGTTCCCAGCGCGATGGCCGAGCCCCGGTCGTCGTAGACGCGGGCGCGGACACAGGCGACGGCGAGCAGGAGTACGGCGGTGACGGCGGCCAGGATGCCCGGCAGCCCGTGCATGTCGTGGCGGGGGTCGGCGGTCCACAGCACGAAGCCGAGCAGGATCAGCAGGACGGAGCCGCCGAAGAGGCCGGCGCCGCGCATGAGGGAGTCGCCCCAGAGGGTGCGGTCCTTGGCCACGGCGGTGGCGACGGCGTCGGAGACGTCGTCGAAGACGGCGGGCGGCAGGGACTCGGCGAAGGGCCGAAGGGAGAGCAGCTCGCCGTCGAGGATGCGGTGCCCGGCGAGCGTACGGGCGCTGTCCAGGACGGTGCCGTCGCGGCGTACGAGGTGGTAGCCGACGGGGGCGCCGGGGGCGGGGCTCTGGCCGGAGAGCCGGAGGATCTCGGGGTACAGGTCGGCGACGGGCACGTCCTCGGGCAGCGCCACGTCGACCCGGCTGTCGGGGGCGACGACCGTGACCCGGCAGAAGCCCGTGCCGTTGCCGGATGCAACTCCGTGACTCGGCCGGCCGCTCGCGCCGGCCGCCGTCTGGGCCGTCATTGTCACCTGCTGCTCCCCCTGTGTTTGTTCTGGCTGCTCTGGTTGTTCCGGCTGCTCTGGTTGTTCCGGAGTCCGGCGTTGCCCCGAGGGGGTGGCCTGTTCGTTCTGACTCCGGCGTTGTCCTGAAGGGCCTGCCGCCGTTCCGGAGGCGGTGTGTGCCGTTCTGGAACGTCTGCCGGAAACACCCCTCAGGACCGCGAATTTCGCCCCGCGTCCCGAATGACCTTCTTCTTGCGGCAGTTAGCGGATGCGTATACGCATCGCGACACCCTACCGCCATGCGGCCCCCGCCCCGCCAGTAGGATCCATCCCGCGGATGGAGCCCGTCGCCACGGGGGCGCCGATAGGAACACTTCCGTCCGGCAAGGGAATTGGTGAGCTGTGAGCCAGATCGTCGTCAAGCGCCCACCGCGGGCCCTGCCCTCCGAAGTGCCGGTCGAACAGGTGCAGTTGCAACCTCCGCCGGAGCTGCCCCGGGGCCAGCAGGAGGGCGCGCTGATGCAGCTCCTGCCGATGCTGGGCATGGGCGGTTCGGTCGTCTTCTTCTTCATGACGCCGAACCCGATCATGCGGATCATGGGCGTGATCATGATCGCCTCGACGGTCGCCATGGCCATCGCGATGCTGGTGCGCTTCCGGCGGGGCACGCAGGGCCAGCTCGCGGACATGCGGCGGGACTATCTGAAGTACCTGACGCAGACCCGGCGCACGGTGGTGAAGACGGCCCGCAAGCAGCGCGACGCCCAGTTCTATCTGCACCCCTCGCCCGAGCAGCTGTGGGCGCTCGTCGCCGAGGGCAGCCGGGTGTGGGAGCGGCGGGCCGGTGACGCCGACTTCGCGCAGGTGCGGATCGGTCTGGGCAGCCAGGAGCTCGCCACGCCGCTCGTCGCGCCCGAGACGGCTCCGATCGACGAGCTGGAGCCGCTGACCGCCGGGGCCATGCAGCAGTTCCTGACGACGCACTCCACGCTGGACGGCCTGCCCATGGCCGTGTCGCTGCGGGCGTTCTACCACCTGACGATCAGCGGCCACGAGGAGTCCGCGCGCGCCTCGGCGCGGGCGGTCGTCGGCTCGCTGGCCTCGCTGCACTCCCCCGAGGACCTGGTGATCGGGATCGCGGCGGGGCGGGAGGCGGCCCCGCAGTGGGAGTGGGCGAAGTGGCTCCCCCACGTACAGGACACGGGTTCGGTCGACGGGGCCGGCAGCCGGCGGCTGATCACCACCGGCGTCCTGGAGCTCGAACAGCAGCTGGCGGCCCGGCTCGACGGCCGCCCCCGTTTCCAGCCGGGCGGCCAGCCGCTGCTGGAGCAGCCGCACATCGTCGTCGTCCTGGACGGGGATTCCGTACCGCCGATGTCGGTGCTCGCCTCGGCCGAGGGGCTGCAGGGCGTGACGGTCATCGAGGTCGTACCGGGCGAGGTGCAGGGGGCGCGTGGCGGGCTCTCCATCGTGGTGGAGCCGCAGTCGCTGCAGCTGGAGTCGGGGCAGGGGCTCGTCTACGACGGGGTGCCCGACCTGCTGAGTCCCGAGGCCGCCGAGGCGCTGGCCCGTCAGCTGGCCCCGCTGCACATGGCGACGGGCGGGGACGACGACGAGCCGCTGCTGGCCAACCTGGAGTTCACCGATCTGCTGAACCTGGGGGACGCGGCCTCCATCGAGGTCAGCCGGACCTGGCGCCCCCGCTCCCAGGCGGAGCGGCTGCGGGTGCCGATCGGGGTCGGTGAGGGCGGGGCGCCCGTGATGCTGGACCTCAAGGAGGCGGCGCAGGAGGGGATGGGCCCGCACGGTCTGTGTGTGGGGGCGACCGGTTCCGGGAAGTCGGAGCTGCTGCGCACGCTGGTGCTCGGTCTCGCGGTCACGCACACCTCGGAGACCCTGAACTTCGTCCTCGCGGACTTCAAGGGCGGTGCGACCTTCGCCGGTATGGCGCAGATGCCGCATGTGGCCGCGGTGATCACCAACCTCGCGGACGATCTGACGCTGGTCGACCGCATGGGCGACTCCATCAGCGGTGAGCTCAACCGCCGTCAGGAGATGCTGCGCGACGCGGGCAACTACGCCAACATCCACGACTACGAGAAGGCGCGCGCGGCGGGTGCGCCGCTGCAGCCGATCCCTTCACTCGTCCTGGTGATCGACGAGTTCAGCGAGCTGCTGACGGCGAAGCCGGACTTCATCGACATGTTCGTGCAGATCGGGCGGATCGGCCGTTCGCTGGGCGTGCATCTGCTGCTGGCCTCGCAGCGCCTGGAGGAGGGGCGGCTGCGCGGTCTGGAGACGTACCTCTCGTACCGCATCGGTCTGCGGACCTTCTCGGCGGCCGAGTCCCGGGCGGCGCTGGGAGTGCCGGACGCGTACCACCTGCCGAACGTGCCCGGTTCGGGGCTGCTCAAGTTCGGTACGGAGGAGATGGTGCGGTTCAAGGCCGCGTACGTCTCCGGGGTGTACCGGGAGGGGGGCCGGCAGGCGGCCTCGGCCGGGGGCCCGCTGCCGGTGGACCGGCGGCCTGTTCCGTTCACCGCGGCTCCGGTGCCGGTGCGGTATGTGCAGCCGAGCCCGCAGGCCGGGGCCGGGGTGCCGGAGCCGCGTGCGGCGGAGGACGACGCGCTGGCGGACACGGTGCTGGATGTGATCGTGCGCCGGCTGGAGGGGCGCGGGGCCTCCGCGCACCAGGTGTGGCTGCCGCCGCTGGACAACCCGCCGTCGCTGGACGAGATCCTGCCGGGGCTCTCGCCCGTACCGGGGCGGGGGCTGACGCAGCCCGGGTTCGAGGGTGCGGGGCGTCTGGTCGTCCCCCTCGGCGTGATCGACAAGCCGTTCGAGCAGCGCCGTGACACCCTCTACCGGGACTTCTCCGGGGCGGCGGGCCATATGCAGATCACGGGTGGCCCGCAGTCCGGCAAGTCGACCCTGCTGCGCACGCTGATCGCGGGCTTCGCGCTCACCCACACTCCGCAGGAAGTCCAGATCTACGGGCTCGACTTCGGCGGCGGCGGCATGTCGGCCGTCGCGGGCCTCCCGCACGTCGGCGGGATCGCCTCACGGCTCGACCCGGAGAAGGTACGGCGTACGGTCGCCGAGGTGCACGGCATCATGTCCCGGCGCGAGGAGTACTTCCGCAGCGCCGGCATCGACTCGATCGCCACCTACCGGCGGATGCGGGCGCGCGGCGAGATCTCGGTGACGGACCAGCCGTGGGGCGACGTCTTCCTGATCATCGACGGCTGGGGCAACTTCCGTACGGATTACGAGGCGTTGGAGGCCGCCGCGATGGACATCGCGGCACGGGGCCTCGGCTACGGCATCCACCTGATCGTCACCGCTTCCCGGTCCATGGAGGTCAGGGCCAACCTGAAGGACAACCTCATGAACCGCCTGGAGCTGCGGCTCGGCGACGTCATGGACTCCGAGCTGGACCGCAAGGTCGCGGCCAACGTGCCCGCCGGGGTACCGGGGCGCGGGCTGACGCCGGAGAAGCTGCACTTCATGGCGGCGGTGCCACGGATCGACGGCATCAACTCCGACAGCGACCTGTCCGAGGCGACGGCCGCCATGAACCAGGAGGTCTCCCGGCACTGGACGGCGGCGCCCGCCCCCGCCGTACGCCTGCTGCCGCGCTCCCTGCCCGCGACCGAACTTCCGCCGGGCTACGCCGTTCCGGAGCGCGGGGTCGCCTTCGCCATCGACGAGAACAACCTCGCGCCGGTCTTCGTGGACTTCGAGCAGGACCCGTTCTTCCTGATCTTCGGCGAGGGCGAGTCCGGCAAGTCCAACCTGCTGCGGCTGCTCATCAAGCAGCTCACCGAGCGGTACGACGGTGACTCCTGCAAGCTCTTCGTGGTCGACAACCGGCGCTCGCTGCTGGACGTGACCCCGGCGTCGCACCTGGCGGAGTACATCCCCATGTCGAACAACATGGAACACCACATGGTCGCGCTGCACGACCTGATGAAGCGCCGCACCCCGTCCGCCGACGTCACGGCCCAGGAGCTGCGGGACCGCAGCTGGTGGAGCGGCCCGACGGTCTACGTGATCATCGACGACTTCGACCTGGTCTCCACGTCGAGCGGCAACCCGCTGTCGTCCCTCACGGAGCTGCTCCCGTTCGCCCGTGACGTGGGCGTCCGCTTCATCATCGCCCGCAACACGGCGGGGGCCAGCCGGGCCCTGTACGAGTCGTTCCTCCAGCGCATGACCGAGCTGGGCGCCCAGGGCGTGCTGCTGTCGGGCGACCCGATGGAGGGCGACATCCTCGGCGGCGTACGCCCGCGCCCGATGCCGCCGGGGCGCGGCATCTTCGTCACGCGGCGGCGGGGGAACCCGCTGGTGCAGACGGGGGTGGTGGACGGGGGGCGGTAGGGAGGCGTGGGGGGACGCCGGAAGCGGGAATCGTAGGGCGGACAGCGGGCAGGGGTCGAACGGCCCCTGCCCGCTTGACCAGAGGGGGGCAGGCCCATGGCATGGGACGAGTGGGAACAACTGAAGGCAGCCGCGGCGGAGAAGCACAGCACCCGATTACAGCTGAACGGGATCCCACCCGAGGACACTCCCGGGACCGGGGACCTGAAGGTCAACCAGACCGATCTGGCGGCGGTCGGCAACAGCGCCTTCAAGCTGTACGAAAGGCTCTGGGACAAGGGACGTGTCGCCCTGCCCGGCAGCGACCGGGCGGCAACCGACCTCAGAGGTCAGGGATTCGAGCTCGGATCGGCGCTTCGGCATGTCTCGAAGCGCTGGAGCAAGCAGCTCAGGAGCCTGACGGACGCTTGTGCGCACATCTCGAACCATCTTGATTTCACCAAGAACGCGCACCAGGGCGACGAGTACGACATCAAGCACCAGTTGAGCAGCATCACCATGCTCGACAAGGGGTTCGACGACGACTACGCCCCCAAGGGCAAGCGGAACGAGGCGGACAACTGATGAACTTCGAAACGCTGCGCTTCGCCCGGTTCGGTCTGCTCGACCAGGCCATCACCGACTGGTCGACGTTGGTGTCCCACCTCGGGGAGTTGAAGAGGGACGCCAATGACGGGTTACGGAAGCAGGCGAACAAGGCGGACTGGGCAGGCGTCAACGCCACGGTCACCAAGGGATTCATCGGCAAGACCGCCCACGAGTTCTCCGACGCCCACAAGCAGGCCACGTCCTTACGCAACATCCTCAAGGACACACGGGACGAACTGCGCACCTTCCACACCAAGCTCGACGACATACTCGAACGGGCCCGCAAGCAGGACCTCACAGTCACCGCCACCGGAGGCGGTGGCTTCATGGTTTCCGCGGCCGTACGCCCTCCCTACGTCGCCACGGAAGACCATTTCGTCCAGAACAACCGCCACCAGGACGTCACGGCGATCCGCGACGAGATCCAGGCGGTTCTGGAGAAGGCCACCGATGTCGATCACACCGCCTCGGTGGCGCTCAAGGCCCTCGTGGACCAGGCGGACATCGGCTTCACCGGAGCGATGTACAAGGACCGGGACTCGGCAGCCAGGGCCATCGCGAAGGGGGACCGGCTGGCCGCGCTGGCGAAGAAGGACCCGGACGACATCTCGGTCAAGGAGTTCGATGAGCTGAACGCGGGGCTCAAGGAGTTCTCGGGTGACGAACTCTTCGCCGCCCGCTTCGCGGAGAAGCTCGGGGCCCGGGGAACGCTGGAGTTCTGGGCCGGCCTGAACGCCCCCCTCAGCTCCGACCTCCTCCGGGCGCGCGCCACCGATCTGGACGACCTCCAGGAGAACCTGAGCCTGACCCTGGCCACAGCCAGCCAGAGCGACACCCGGGGCATGAAGGACTGGAAGAGCGAGATGGTGGACCTGGGAAGCCGTCCCGTCTCGGGTTCCTCCGGGCCGCTGGGCTTCCAGGTGATGAGCAACCTCATGCGCTGGGGGAACTACGACGACAAGTTCCTCCAGGACTACGGCAGCGCACTGATCAGGACCGAAAAGGAACTCACGGACAACGGGCGCGACAAGGCGTGGCGGCAGGAGGGGATGGACGGCCTCCTGAACCGCACCGGTACGGACGCGGGGCGTGACCCGTTCACCGGCTTCATGAAGGCCTTGGCCAACAGCCCTGACGCGGCAACCGCGTTCTTCGGCGAGACCTTCGTGACGAAGGACGAGGACCACGAATTCGTGGAGGACGCGGACGGAAACGGCCGTAACGAGCGGCGTGAACTCAGCAACTTCGAGTACCTCTTCGAAGAGCGGGACTGGCCGAAGGAGCTGAACAGCAAGGGCGACGACAGCGTCACCGGCCCGAACGCCATGGCGTTGGCCCTGGAAGCGGCCACGACCGGCCACCCGGCGGGCGAAGCCCCCACCATCGACACACCGCCCCACAGCGCACAGCAGGCCAAGCTCATGGAGGCCCTTGTCGCCTCGATCTCGGACGACCCCGAGCGCCTGACCAAGCGTGGCTACATGTCCGACAGCATCGGGCAGATCACCTCCGAGTACCTGCCGGACATCAACAGGGCCACGGCCGATGCCGACGAAGGGAGCAAGAGCATCCCGAAGCTCTTCCCGATCGCAGGCACACCCGCCGACCTCTCACATACGGACGTGACGCGCCTGCTGATCTCCCTGGGACAGAACCCGGAGGGCTACAGCGCGGTGGAAGTGGCCCAGAAGTGGTACCTGGGCAAGCTCATGGAGTACCACCTGGACCCAACTCTCCCTGACGACCAGAAGTACCCGCACCCGGCGGAGGACACCGTCAAGGAGATCGCACGCCGCTCCGGCGAGGTCGGCGGGAGCCTGGCCATCGGGCGCCAGGAAGGGGTGCTGGGGGAGGCGAACGAGGCCGACGGCGACTTCGAGCACGCCGTGAACCAGAAGAAGGGCCTGATCTCGGGAACCGTCGGGACAGCCGTCGGCGTCGGCACCAGCTTCATTGCCAGCCCTGCCGTCGGCGCCGGGGTGGGGGGAGCTGTGGGGGTGGCGAGCAATGCGGTGCTGGAACAGCTTTTCAAGGATTCCGAGCCGGAGAAGCTGTCAGCGGCGGGGAAGTCCGTTGGAGATCTCTGGGAAGACAGCACGAGAAAGAACATACAACTGGCCAGGATCGCAGCAGAAGAAGCAGCGAAAGAATACAACTCACCGCATCCCGAAAGATTCGAGGAGTGGGCACGCGAAGGAACCAGAGACGGATTCAACGACGCATCTACATCAGCCCGTCAAATGGCGGACGATCTGGAGACAGAGATTCCCGGAAAGTAGAAAAGACCAGAGGAGGGAACAGGAGTGCGCACCCTGAATCTCAAAATTCCCGACAGAGAAAAAGGAGAGACGGATCCCTTCATGCGAGTGCCGAGCAAAGGATATCTCGCCGAGCAAAGGTTAATCCGTCACACCATCCTTCCGCTATGCGGAGTTATGATTCTGGGGTTTTTCGGGTCTGCTTGCTCAAGCACCGAAAAATCGTTCACGACGCCAAAATCGCTCTGCGGAACACCCATTTCACCTAAGCTCCTGACCCCCTTGCTCGGGCCAGGGAAGAAGCTCTCCATGACCTCAACCAACGATACAAAGGGGTTCAAGACCTGCCGCATAAACGTCGACGGAAAGGCGGCCTTGTCGATCAGCTCCCAGTGGGAGAACAAAGAGAAGTCCCTGCGCGATGTAGCCGCATACGCCTACAACAACGTGGACCCGGGCGATCAAGTTTCGGGCGACGGGATGTACATATACTCGGACACCGGGGCCATCGGTCACGTCGTCTGCACCGAACCCCCGACAGCCAGCGAACGGGTTTTCGCTTTCATCAGGGTCTCGGATGCGGGAAAGCCCGACGAATCGGCTCTGGCCAAACTGATCCGAACCTACTCAGAATCGATCAAGGATTCCGAGCACTGCAAGAACGAAAAGGACTGGGTTCCCGAGCCAGACAGAACATGGCAGTGATCACCCCTCCCCGATTTCTGTCAGCATGGCGGAAGTTCACCGAAGACGGTATGACGCATTCGAGCCTGAGGAAAATGTTTCGGACCCCAGGCACTGGAGTGGGAGGGTATCAATCCGATGGTCGTGTTCACCTTCGTACTGGCTGGCCTGGTGGTTGCCATGGGATGCATCAAGGCGGACCGGGTTCGCTCCTGGCGCCGCGCCCTGAATCCGTCAGCGCCCGAACTTCCTGACGCCGCGTTCACCGTCGGCCGCATCGTCCTCTTCGGGATGGCAGGGCTCTGCCTCTACTCGGCGTTCCAGTTCATGGCCGTTACCGCCAATGCGGAATGGAGCGATGAGGAGCTGGCCAGCGCGGTCAGCCAGTCCGTGGCGGAGATGAACGGCATGTCCGGTTTCGGAAATCTCGACGGCAGCGAAGATGACTTCGACGACGAGAATTCCAGAATGATCAAGGACGAGCTCATCGAGAACGGAGGCGGTGGTGCTCCGCAGTCCGGTGTGGCAGCCACGCCCTCAGAGGCGAACAAGCCTTCCAGGGCCAGCTACACGGTGACTGCCTACGGGGCCTCAGCGGCCTTCTGCGTGCAGGTTGAACGCGTCAGGGACAAGGATGACGCCCAGGTCATACCTGGTGGACTCGGCCGCGAGGGGTCAGGGGGCCTTCCCAGGCACACGTACACGGTGAAGCATCATAAGGGTGAGTGCTGAGCCCCACTTCCGTCGGCACGGTTCCGTCCCACGGCGCTCTGCCCAGGCCCCACCACTCTCTTGGGGCGTCGGGACGCACTCAGGGTGGACACCTCCCGCGCGTGTCCACCCTGATGTGCTGTTGCTTGCAGCCTGCTTCCTCGGCTGTCGGCTTCCGACAGGACCGGCCAGACCGGCCAGACCGGCCGCCGGATCAGCCGGGTCGGCTAGAGGAAGTTCGCAGCGGCCCGCTTGTCGCCGCTGCGGTAGGCGACACCCGCTTCGCGCACGGCGCTGGAGATCTGGAAGAGGTTCTGCTTGATGGCCGTCGCGTCCGCGTCCCACCTCTTCTGTGCCGCGCGGTAGGCCGACTTGGCTTCGCCCTCCCACAGTTCCGAGACCGATTCGATCATGCCCTTGATCTCGGTGAGGTCCTGGTCGAGCCGCTTCGCCTGAGCTTCGATCGCAGAAGCAGCCAGTTCGAGGCTGGAATAAGTGACGACCGTCGTACCGTCGTTGGCAGGCATGTGGTCCTCCTTCTCTGTCGAGTTACGGAATGCCGGTCAGAATTTGTTCAGGTTCGACACGCGGGCCGTGGCCTCGGCGTCGCCCGAGTAGCCCTCGACGACGTCGACGCCCATGAGGGCCGCCTTGATCTCGTCCTCGGTGTTGCCCGAGATGGTCCGGGCGGCCTTGATGGCCTCCTGGAAGCGCAGCAGCTCCTTGCCGATGCTGACAATGCGCCGGTTGATCTCTGCCTGCTTGACGTTGTACTGCCCGGCCCCGATGCCCTGCCAGGCGCCTTCCAGGCTGTCGATCGTGGCGTTGAGCTGACTGAGCTGGCCCTTCACGGAGTCGAACCTCTCGGTGAGGGCGTTCTCCAGGCCGATTAGGGCTGATTCTGAGACCTTCTGGTCTGCTGCCATGGCTTTCCTTTCCGTTCAGTTGATTCTGCGGAACCGACGTGGCTCGCCGGCTGGTCTGGGTGAGGAACGTGCGGTCAGGCCGCGCCGCGTCTGCGGACGACGGCGAAGACCACTCCTCCGAGGACGGCCACGGCTGCGATACCGCCGAGGATCAGGCCCGTCGGTGCACCGTCGCCCGACGCCTTGGCGACATCGCCCGTAGCGACGGTTTCATCGGTCTCGTCGCCCTTTTGGTCCTCGCTGCGGGCGGGCTGCGGGGAGGCGGGGGCGGAGGGAGTTGAGGGGGAGGGCGGGGGCGAAGTCGGGGCCGCGTCCGTCCGCTTCTTGGTGAGCGGGCTGATGTCGGGGTCTCCCGGGTCGCCCTTGCCCTTCAGAAGATTCATCGAGGGGCGGATCAAGCCGTGGCCGAGGAAGGCGCTGCGGTCGCCCTTCTTCCAGTCCCGCCCAGCCGTGTCGAAGAGCACGTTGAGTACCTGGTTCGCGGTCCAGTCAGGGTTGGCAGACCAGACGAGAGCTGCGGAGGCGGAGGCGATGGCGGTGGCGGAGCTAGTTCCGCCAGCTCCGTTGCAGTACTTCCGGAAAGAATTATCACACCACAGCGGAATTTCTTGTCCGGGAGCAGCAATATCCACCGTCCCTGAGCTCTGCGAGTATTCCGCAACCTGGCCATTCTCATCCGCAGACGCGACACCCACCACCTGGTCGTATGCCGCCGGATACTCCCTCTTGTTACTCCCGTCTCCATCATTTCCAGCCGCAGCGAAGAACAACTTTCCCTTACTTTCAGCATACTTGACCGCCGCACGCTGACCGCTTGAAGAATACGGGCTCGAGAAGGACATACTGATGATCTTTGCGTCACTGTCGGCGGCAGCTCTAATGGCGTCTTCGGCATCCCTGGCATTAACGGAATGCTTGTTCTGGAACTCCGTATTACTGATACGCATAGGGATGATCTTCACACCTGGAGCGAGCCCCTTGAGGCCTCCACCGGCTCCCGTGCCA
This sequence comes from Streptomyces sp. NPDC059452, assembly GCF_042750035.1. Taxonomy (NCBI): domain Bacteria; kingdom Bacillati; phylum Actinomycetota; class Actinomycetes; order Kitasatosporales; family Streptomycetaceae; genus Streptomyces; species Streptomyces sp. NPDC059452. The sequence goes on along the minus strand of NZ_JBHYVE010000008.1, from coordinate 246,727 downwards.
GCAATGAGCTCCGCCATATTCGTGCCGTGCCCGTTGTAGTCGTCGTTCTCATCGCCGGCGACACCAGTGGCGTCGAATCCCTTGAGGACCTGCCCTTTCAAGGAAGGAGTATTCGGGTTGACGCCCGTGTCGATGACAGCAACTTTGATGCCTTCGCCCTTTGCGACTTTCCACATTTCCTCAGCCTGCATCGCGCTGAGGTACCACTGCTCTGACTGCACGTCCGCCGCTGCGGCAGGCTGCGCCCCAGCCGCAAAGAGCACGCTCCACGAAGCAGCCACTGTCAGTGCGCCGAGCGCACGCCAGCGCACACGCTTCTGGGGCCGACCCATTCCTGCTGTCATCCCGACTTCCGAACCTTCCCTGGGGCTTCTACTCGACCACCGGCGGCACAGGTCCGCGCCGTCGGACCGCCCACGTCTCTTCGTCTTCCGTCAGGTAGTCCGGACGAGTCGACCCGGTGCTCTCCTCGTCCTTCCGGTCAGATTTCCGTCGACCGGCAGGACCACGGACGAGGCCTGCACCACCAGAAGTGAAGCCCTTGGAACCGGCTCCCGATGCTCCTCGGGGGGCACCGAGCACTCCGTTGGCGGCCGAAGCGACAGCACCGCGCTGCGCCGGGCGCCCAGCAGATGCCCCTGTCTGCGACGCCCCCGGGCCACCGATCACTGTTCCTGGGGAACCCCCTCGAGCCCCACCAACCCCGGACGACGGTCCGGAAACAGCCCGCTGCGGCGTTCCGCCCACAATTCCGTTGCCCTGACCCGTACGAGAGCTGCCCGGTGCGGCTGTGCCGCCCTGGGCAGCCACGGGGCGGCCGCCCGTTACTCCGGACTGGCCTGCCACGGGCGGCTGCGTACCGCCGATGGAACGCCCGGTTGCCGAGGGGCCGCCACCACTCATCGGGCTCGGCCGCCCGACAGGCGCGCCGACGGCACCCCTGGCGGTGGCACTTCCACCCGGCGAGGACGTCCTGCCCAGACCTCCACCACCGTTGCCCACAGGCCTGGGTGCACCCGATGTTCCCGGGAACCGCGGCGAACCGGCCGGGACCGGGCTTCCGAAGCTGGGAGCCATGGACGGTTGGGGGCCTCCGACCGTTCCCGGCCCACTCGTATTCGGCTGGGTGGGGGTGATACCGGTGAGCGCAGTGGGAGCGGTAGGAGTCGCGACACTATTGATCTCCGTCGCGATGCTCCTGTCCAGCACAGGTGCCGGGCCTAGAACCTCGGATGAGGGGCGTCCGCCGGAGGCGCCCACAGTGTCAGGCCCTCCCGTGGCCGCACGCACCGACTGGCCTGGAGCCGCAACGCCTCCCAGGCCAACTGCAGCCGTGGATGAGCTTTCGGGACGGGGCCCCACCTTTTCCCCCGTCGGCAAGGGCATGTCGATGCCAAGCCCTTTGTCGAACCTCGGCGGCTCCTGCGCCGCCAGCCTCTCCTCCGAGACCGCGTAGAACGACGCCAGCCGGTTGATCTGGTTGATGGCCTCTTGGCGGTTCTTCTCCACCTTGACCGCGGCGTCGTACTCCGGGTTGCCCTCAACTCTGTTCAGGAGGTCGACCTCGTCCGGCTTCTTGCGTACCGGACGAGAGTCACGCGGCGGCATGGCGGAGCGTACCGACGCCAGACCGGTGCCTGCGACCGTGATCTGCGTGCCGGCTGCGTCCGCGAAGTCTCCGAGCTTCATGGCGTGGGTGACCAGTCCCTCGCCCCACTTGCGGAACGCGTCGCCGGACTCACCCTGCCAGTCGACCTCGGCGAGGTGCTCCTTCAGCTCCCCCGCCGCCTTCCGGATGGCGTTCCTGGCATCCCAGAGCGACTCGCCCGCGCTTTCCAGATCCGCGGGGTTGGAGTTCTCCACCAGGTCGATCATGGTGTTGAGCTGGTGTCCCTCGAAGGAGGTACGGCCTCCGGGAGAAAGCTTACCCAGCGCTCCGAAAATTCCGAAGTCTCCGGGAAAGGTGATCTTTCTGGCCCCATGAGCCACGTCGCTGAGGTGCACCTGGGCATTGACGCGCTGCTCGTCCTGCTCCCGCTGTTCCGCAGGAGTCAGTTCAGGCTGCTTCTCGTCGCTCATTCCGCTCCCCACCCGCGGTCGACCCGGCCTTCGCGGTTGTCTGCCTCGGGCTTGCCGCCCTTCTCGCGTTCCCGGTCCATCCGCGTCTGGATCTCGTGAAAGCGTCGCCGGGTGTCGTCATCCACGTTGTCGAAGCCCACCGCCGCCGCATGCACGCCCAGGCTCAGGTACTCGATCTGCTCGCCCAGCGACCTGGAGAGCGAGACCAGGGCCTTGTGGACGCGGTTGTACTGCGTATAGAGGCCGTCCGCCTCGGCGAAGCAGGCGTTCGAGCCGCTCAGGGACGTGCGCGACACCGTCTGGGCCGCCACCTTCGTCCTGCTGGCCGGTGAACCCTCGAAGTCCGCGAGCAGCTTGTCCACGCTCTTCTTGAAGGTCTCCAGCGCTCCTACGCCACGCCTGAGGTCTTCCGTCACGGCCACCACCGCCTGGGATCGGTCCCCATGCCGTCCTCCCCGTTCTGCATCCCCGTTTGCTCGGATCGTTCTGCGTTGCTATCGCACTGACGCGATCCGAGCCCATCTCATCGCTGCAACTCTAGTCACTGTGTGGCGCCGGGCCAATTGGCTTCCCGGCCACGTGACTTGTCTCATGCGTCAGCCGCCGCCCGCCAGCCGCCTGGTGCGACGCCTCATGTCCCGTACGGCTACTGACGCCCCGGCGATCGCGGCCACCAGGACACCGCCGCCCACGACGACGTACGTCGCCAGGCGGGCGTTGCGTTCGTCGGCCGTTTCGCCCAGGTGGAGTTGGGCCGGGGTCGGGGCTTCGCCTTTGCTCATGCCCTCGTTCGCGACCGGGCGCTCGATGGGCTTCTCGTCCTCGGTCAGCGCGCGGACCGGGTCGATGACGCCCCAGCCCACATGGCGGTCGTGGCCTGCCACGGAGCGCTCCGCCGTCTGCTGGATCTGGGCGACGATCTGCTGCCGCGTCCAGTCGGGGTGCTTGGCCCTGATGAGCGCGGCGACCCCGGCGACGTACGGGGCGGAGAAGCTGGTGCCGTTGTCGGCGCAGTGGCCGCCGTCGGGGACGGTGGAGATCATGTCCACGCCGGGGGCGGCGATGCCGACGAAGTCGCCGGTCTGGGAGAAGTACGCGCGTTCGTTGTTCCGGTCGGAGGAGGCGACGGCGAGGACCCCCTCGTACGAGGCGGGGTAGGTCTTCTTCACGTTGCCGTCCCCGCCGTCGTTGCCCGCCGAGGCGACGACCACGACGTCGTTGGCCAGGGCGTGGTCGACCGCCCGTCGCAGCTTCTCGGACGGCGCGACCGCGTCGGCGGTGTCCTGGGAGATGTTGATGACGCGGGCCTTCGCCTTGTCGACCGCGTGGTGGATCGCGGTGGCCAGGGACTCCGCCGTGCCGTTGCCGTCGGCGTCGTTCTGCTGGATCGGGATGATCGTCGCGTCCGGGGCGAGGCCGGTGAAGCCCGTGCCCTTCGCCGGGCGCGCGGCGATGATCCCGGCGACCTTGGTGCCGTGGCCCACCTCGTCCGTGGTGCCGTTCTCCTTGCCGCGCTTCACCTTCCGGCCGTCCTCGGTCTTGAGGTCCTTCGGCAGCAGGTTGATGCCCGCCTTGGCGTCCACGGCGGGGGTCAGCTGGGGGTTCTTCACGTCGACGCCGGTGTCGATGACGGCCACCCGTACCCCCTTCCCGGTGGACTGCTTCCACAGCTCGTCCATCAGGACGCGCTGCAACGACCAGGGGCGGCCGGGGTACTTCTTCGAGGGGAACGTGCACTGGGTGGAGTCGGCCGCGGCGGCCGTGGGGGCCGGGAGGGTGACGAGGAGGACCCCGGCCGCCGCCGCGGCCGTCAGGAGGCGGCGGGTCGATGTCATCCTCACGAGGCGGCGGGTCGATGTCATCCTCACGAGGCGGCGGGTCGGCGAAGTCGTGTTCGAGAGGCGCCGGGTCGGCGAAGTCGTGGCCGCAGGCATGGTCGTCGTGGGGGGCGTCATGCTCCCTCGGCTCCTCACGAGCCCTGCGGCTGGCGCGCCGCGCCCGTGGAGAGGCGCGGTCCCGTCGGCAGGAAGGAGGACCAGACGGCCGGGACCGGGATCGGGTCGATGTCCTTGTAGCCGAGGCGGGTCTGGGCCTGCTGGGCCTCCTGCTGCCGGTCCTGGCGCTCCTTCTCCGAGCCGGACTCGCCGATGCCCGAGTCGTCCTGCCCGCTGTCGCTGTTGGACTGCATCGCGTAGCGCAGTCCGGTGTCGGTGACCAGGAAGAGGAAGCCGGCGTCGGTCTTGGATGCCTGGAACTGGCGGAAGAACAGACCCGATCCGGGGGTGACGTAGGCGCTGGAGGAGCCGGTGGGGAGCGTCGCCGGGAAGCCCGTACCGGCCCAGGTGGAGAGGGTGGTGGAGCCGTTGTCGGCGTCGACGTCGCGCAGGACGTTGCACACGGTGTTCCGGCTTTCCTTCTTGACGTCCGGGGAGTTGACGGGCTTCGGCTCGTGGACGGGCCAGTCCAGTTCCGCGCCGAACGCCCGGCCCGGCGAGAACGAGGCGGCGCTCACGGGCTTCACCCGGCCGGCCTGGCCGAGCGTCTGGAGGTCCCGGCTGCTGAGCAGGAGCTTGGCGATGAAGTCCGATACGGGGGCGACCCTGTCGGGCAGGACGACGTAACTCTGGGTCCTGGTTCCGGCTGTGGCGGCCAGGACCATGCCGACCCGGCTCGCGTCGGTGTCCAGGGTGCCCGGTACGTTCGCGGGGTCGCCCGGCTTTCCTTCCAGGGACGGGAAGTTGATCCGGTCCCCCTGGTGCAGCGTCTTCAGCCAGTCGGCGGAGACCCGCTGGGGCGTGCGGTTCTGGTCGACCAGGGTGCGCAGCAGCAGTTCGTCCTCGGGGACCGGGTAGGCCTTGCCCGTGGCGCCCACGAGGTAGCGGGTCCGGTCGGGCCCCTGGACGTACATCATCTCGCCGCCGCGCAGCTTCCCCTTGCCCTCGGTCTTCCCCTGCTCGCGCTCGGCGAAGAGGAAGGCCGCCTTCTGGATGGCCCGGCGGCCCTCACCGGGCTGTTCGCAGACGGCCCAGCGCTTGGCGGATCCGGCGTCCTTGGGGTCGGGCAGCCGGTCGGGGGCGTACGGGATGCCGAGGGTGGCGCCGTGCGGGATCTTGCCGTTGTCCAGGACCGATTCGTCGACGTTGACGACCTTGCCCTTGCCCTGGGCGAGCAGGAGCTTGGCCGAGGACATGTTCAGGACGGGGTGGAGCTGCTTCTTGCCGTCGGTCGTCAGCACCACATAACGGGTGGTGGACTCACTGGCGATGATGACGTTCTCGTGGGGCTTGTCCCACTCCTGGGGGGCCACCGGTTTGAACATGCCCCAGGCGCCGAATCCGGCGAGGATGACGACACCGATGATCGCTCCCGGCAAAACCGCGCGCAGGGGGCGCGGTGCGCCTTCCTCGGAGCCGCTCGGGTGGGGTTGCAGGAACTGTGCGATCAACCTCCGCTTCGCAAAGGTGTAGGCGTTGAGTTCATCCCGCCGTGATGCCATGTGTCCCCTGCCCCCTTCTCCCCAGTGCGTCGACCAGGGTGCCACACGCACCGTCAGCCCCTGGTGTCGCACCGGGCCCCTACTATGCCCCCAGGGGCTCGGCCCCCACTGCTCAGGTAGGGTGACCACCCGGTCAACACCCGTGCGGAAAACGGTGAATACGGGACACGAGGGGGCAACGCGGCTATGGGTGCAGCTACGCGCGAGCGTACCGGGCGGTCCGGCCGCCGAACCCCCGGGCCTTCCCGTCGGCAACGCAGCAACGAGCCGGCCGCGACCGCCCCCGCCACCACGTCGAACGCCCCCTCGCCGGGCGCCCCCGCGGCCACCACCCTGCGCGCGCTCGCGGGGACGGGCCGGGGCCGGCCCCTGCTGCGGCAGCTCGTGATCGTCGAGGCCGCGCTCGCGGTGGCCGTGGTGGGTGCTGCGCTCGGCGGTGCGTGGCTGGTGCCCGCCGGGGTGCTGGTGGTCCTGCTGGTGCTGCTCGCGGTCGTACGCCGTCGGGGCCGGGCGCTCCAGGACTGGCTGGCCACGGCCCTCACGCTCAAGGCCCGGCGCCGCACCGCCGCCGCACCGGCCGCCGACGTGGAGCCGATGCTGGCCCCGGTCGCGGAGAACGTGCCGGGCTTCGGCCCCCATATCCATGTGGACCGCGACCACCGCACGGTGGGCATGCTCGGGGACGGCACCTTCCTCACCGCCGCGGTACGGGTGGAGGCGAGCGGCGAGGCCCTGCGGCCCGCGTCCGGCGCCCGTTCGCTCCCGCTGTCGCTGCTCGGCGATGCCCTCCAGGTCGACGACATCGTCCTGGAATCGGCGCAGTTGGTGCAGCAGGTACGGGCCGCCCCCGCTCCGCATCTGCCGCAGCAGTCGGTGGCCCGCCTCAGTTACGCGCCCCTCCAGGATCAGACCGGGGCCCCCGCGCTCCGGATGACCTGGGTGGCGGTGAAGCTGGACCCCGAGCTGTGCCGGGAGGCCATCGAGGCGCGCGGCGGCGGGATCGAGGGGGCCCAGCGCTGCCTGGTGCGGGTCGCGGACCATGTGGCGAGCCGGATCACGGGGGCCGGGTTCCGGGCCGTGGTGCTGGACCAGGAGGAGCTGAACTCGGCCGTCGCCACCTCCGCCTGCGCCAACCCCCTGCTGTCGGGCCGCGCGGGACGCCCGGACGCCGCACCGCAGCGGCGCACGATGGAGACCTCGCGGGTCTGGCGGTGCGACGACCGGTGGCACACCACGTACGCGGTGGACCGCTGGCCCGAGTTGGGCCGGGGGGCGACGCCGCTCCCGCAGCTGGTCGCGCTGCTGACGTCGGTCCCCGCGTACGCGACGACGTTCAGCCTGACCGTGCGGCGCGGTTCGCGGCAGGGGGCGACGAGTGTGACCGGCCATGTCCGGGTGACCGGCGGGTCCGACACCGAACTGGTCGGCGTACGAAGGACGTTGGAGCAGGCCGCCCGGCACGCCAAGGTGGGGCTGGCGCGGCTGGACCGCGAACAGCTGCCGGGTGTGCTGGCGACGCTCCCGCTGGGAGGGGCCCAGTGACGATCGCATCGAGGAGGAACCGGGCCGTGGGGCGAGGCGTGACGGAGCGCACCGGGGCCAGGCGCGGGCTGCTCGGCCCCCGCCACGCGGGCCACTCGGTCGCCACCGACGACCTGGGCGCCCTGTCGCTCCCGGTCGGCGACGACGGCGTGATCATCGGCAACGACGCGGAGGGGCGCCCGCAGTTGATCGGGTTCCACCGCCCGGTCCCGTACGACGTCACACTGATCGGCGGGCTGTGGACCGCGCAGGTCCTGGCGCTGCGCGCCGCGGGCACGGGCGCTCGGGTGGCGGTCGAGACCGGCCGCGTCCAGGCCTGGACCACGCTGGCGCAGGCGGCGGGCGCCGGGCTGGAGTGCGTCTCCCTGTACGACGTGGGACGCGTCCCGCCGACGGGTGCGACGGTCGGCAGCCCCGTGGTGGTCGTGCGGGACTGCGGTATGCGGCCGCCGCGCGGCCGGGTGATCTCCTCCCCCTGGCAGTCCGTGCTGACCCTGCTCCCCTATCTGAGCCCCGTGGCACCCCGGCTGATGCGCTCCTCCGCGCTCGTGGGCATCCAGCGGGTCTCGCCCGACGAGGCGGAGCAGATCGGCCGGATCCTGGGGCTCGCCCGGGCCGAGACCGAGGCGCTGCCGACCCTGGCGGACGGCGTGACGCTCTGGGTGGCGGGCCGTGAGCACCACTGGGTGATGACGAGCGCGACGGACGCGGAGACCGGTCTGCTGGGGACAGCTCGCCGGATGGACTGATCCTCTCCCGTTCGTACGACATGGCCCCCTCTCATTGGGGACCATGGACCAGGCAACGACACAGTTCGATCGAAAGGGACGCCGGCATGGGCACCCAGCAGGAAAAGGACGAGCTCTACGCTCTCGACATCTCCGATGTGAAGTGGCTGAGCGCGCCCGGGACCGAGGACGTCGAGGAGCGCGTCGAGATCGCGCATCTGCCGGGGGGCGCGGTGGCCATGCGCTCCTCCCTGGACCCGGACACCGTCCTGCGGTACACGGAGGCGGAGTGGCGGGCGTTCGTCCTCGGCGCCCGCGATGGTGAGTTCGACCTCAAGTAGGCGCCGTACGCGGTACGAGGGTGGCTGCCCGGTCGGGCCGCCACCCTTCTCCGTGTCCGTGGATGACCCGAATTGACCGCATCGCCCTTCCGCTTCTGCCGTACTCGGTTCGCCGAGGAGCGGTACGTGACCCGGGGGTGTCCTTTGCCGTGCGATACGGCCTGCCTGAGTTCGCCCCATGGCGATTAGGGTGGGTGGGGGCGCGGCAGAAGAACCTGCGAGCGGGTTGTGCGCGTCGCAAGGGGGAGAGCCGGGCGGACCGGGCCCATAAGAACGACCGGGCCCATGGGAACGACCGCCCCCACCCACCACGGCACAAGGGTGCTCGACCACACCAGGAGGCATAGTGAACAGCGATCGGGACGAGATCCGCGGCGGATGGGACACGCCCGTCGACGAGTCGTCCGACGCGGATCCCGCCGAGATGACGGGTGAGTTCACCATCGACTACACCCCTCCCGCCTGGTACACGCAGAACGCGGCGGGCGACTCGTCGGGGGGAGCGGGCTCCCAGCTGGCGCCGCCTCCGCCGCCGCACGGGGCCCCCGTCTCCGTACCGGGGCAGCCGTCCGCGGGCGGCTTCGACCCGAACTGGGCCCCGACGCCGTCGTCTGCGACGCCCGCCGAGCCCGAGGCGCCGGTCGGGCCGGTCGTTCCCGGTGCTCCGGCTGCCCCCGCCCCCGTTCCCGCCTCCGCCTCCGCCGAGGGGGACTCGGGGACGTTCGGGGGTGGCGATGTGGAGAGCGGCGCCACGATGCGCTTCTCCCCTGCCGCCCTCAAGCGGGAGATCGCCGAGCGCGAGGCGGAGGCTTCGGGTGCGGAGCCGGGCTCGGACGCTTCCGGTGCGGACTCGGGTTCCGGCCGGTCCGGTACGGAGTCGGGTTCGGGCGTCTCCCGTACGGAGTCGGGGGCCACGGCCGCCGACGACGGTACGGGCACAGGTTCCGCCACCGCCGCCGAGGAGAGCGCAGAGAACGGCTCGGGCGCGGACGCGGGTGACGCGGCGGACTCCGGGAAGCCGGGTGACGCGGACACCTCCGAGAAGGTGCCCGCCGCCGACGGCGACACGGACAGCGAACCGGCCACCGGCACCGGGGCGGGCACCGAGACCCCCGCCGTCCCGCAGAACGCCGCTTCCCACGATGCTCCGGCAGCCCCTGCCGCACCGCCCGCCGCGCCCGGCCCGCAGACCTCAGCGGCACCGGTGCCGTGGTCCGCGCCCGCCGAGGGCAGCGCGCTTCCGCCGTTGCCGCCCGCCTTCCAGCCGGCCGCTCCGCAGCCCACCGCACCGCAGCCCGCAGGCCAGTGGCCCGCCCCGGTGCCGCCCAACGAGGCCCCCGGCGGCTACGGCTTCCCGCAGACGGCCCAGCAGCCACAGGGGCCCCAGCCGCCCCACGCACCGCAACAGCAGCACCAGCAGTTCCCCGGCCAAGGCGCACAGGGCGTACAAGGCACGCCGGGCGCACCCCTGCCGCCGCAGGCCCACCCCCAAGCCCCCCAGGGCGCGGGCGGTTATGGCTTCCCGCCGCAGCAACTGCCCCCGCAGGGCGCGCAAGGGGGGTACGGCTTCCCGCAGGCGCACCCGCCGTACGACCCGAACGCACCCCACCAGCAGCCCACCCCCAACCTCCCCGCCCCGGCCGCTCCCCAGCCCCCGGAGCCGTACCAGCAGCCAGGTCAGCACCAGGGGCAGCCCCAGCCGCCCCACCTCCCCGCCCAGCAGCAGCCGGGCCGGCCGGGCGCACCCGTACAGCAGGGCCAGCCGAACCCCCAGGCCCACCCCGGCCAGCAGCACCAGGGCCACCCCGTCGACCCCCGCACCGGCGGCGCCTGGCCCACCCCGGTCACCCACGACCAGCGCGAGCGTTCCGTGCCGGGCGCGCCCCTCGGGTACACGGCGGCCGTCGAGCTCTCCTCCGACCGGCTCGTCCGGGGCAAGCAGAAGGCGAAGAGCAGCCGCAACCCCTCCGCCGCCTCCCGGTTCAAGCTGGGCGGGAAGAAGGAGGAGGCCGAGCGCCAGCGCAAGCTGGACCTGATCCGTACGCCGGTCCTCTCCTGCTACCGGATCGCCGTCATCAGCCTCAAGGGCGGCGTCGGCAAGACCACGACCACGACCGCGCTGGGCTCGACCCTGGCCACCGAGCGGCAGGACAAGATCCTCGCCATCGACGCCAACCCGGACGCGGGCACGCTCGGGCGCCGGGTGCGGCGCGAGACCGGGGCCACGATCCGCGATCTGGTCCAGGCGATCCCGTACCTCAACTCGTACATGGACATCCGCCGGTTCACCTCGCAGGCCCCCTCCGGTCTGGAGATCATCGCCAACGATGTGGACCCGGCGGTCTCCACCGCGTTCAACGACGAGGACTACCGGCGCGCGATCGACGTGCTCGGCAAGCAGTACCCGATCATCCTCACCGACTCGGGCACCGGCCTCCTCTACAGCGCGATGCGCGGGGTGCTGGACCTCGCCGACCAGCTGATCATCATCTCCACGCCCTCGGTCGACGGTGCCTCCAGCGCCTCCACCACGCTGGACTGGCTCTCGGCGCACGGGTACGCGGACCTGGTGCAGCGTTCGCTCACCGTCATCTCGGGGGTCCGTGAGACCGGCAAGATGATCAAGGTCGACGACATCGTGCAGCACTTCGAGACGCGCTGCCGGGGTGTCGTGGTCGTCCCGTTCGACGAGCACCTGGCGGCGGGCGCCGAGGTCGACCTCGACATGATGAGGCCCAAGACCCGGGAGGCGTACTTCAACCTCTCGGCCCTCGTCGCGGAGGACTTCGCGCGCGCCCAGCAGCAGCAGGGGCTGTGGACGGCGGACGGCCAGAACCCGCCCCCGCAGTACGCCCCGCCGATGCCGGGCCAGCAGGGCTACCCGACCCAGGGCCAGCCGATGCCGGGCCGGCCCGGCCAGCAAGGCCAGCCGGGTCAGCAGCCCCACGCCCCGCAACAGCCCCACGCCCCCCAGCAACAACAGCCCTACCCGCCCCAGCAACCGGGCCCCGGCGGGCAGCAGCCGTACGCGCCGCAGCAGCCCGCCCCCGGCCAGCCCTACCAGCCGCCGCAGCAGCAGTCGGCCCCTCATCAGCCGGGTCAGCAGCCCTACCCCGGACAGCAGGGGCAGCCGCCGTACGGGGGATATCAAGCGGCCGGACAGCCGGGCGTTCCGCAGCAGCCCTATCCCCCGCAGCCGGCACCGGGCGGTCAGCAGAACGGGTGGCAGCAGTCGCTCCCCCCGCAGGCCCAGCCGGGCGGACCACACGCCCATTCGGGTGAACCGCAGGCCCAGCCGGTCGGCCCGCAGGCCCAGCCGGTCGGCCCGCAGACCCAGCCCGGCGGACCGCAGACCCAGCCCGGCGGACCGGCTCCGGCCGCGCCGCCGCAGGGCCTGCCCGGCGGTCCGGACAGCCCGGCGGCCCAGCCCGAGCTCCAGGGCCCGGTGCCGCCCGCGGGCTGGCAGCAGACACCTCCGCAGCCGCCGCAGGCTCCTCACCAGTAAGGCGTTAGAGGTGTAGACCAATGAGGGCCCGTACCGCTCGCGCGGTACGGGCCCTTCCGGCTGATTCCGCAGCCCACACGCTGTTTGACGGACCGTTGACGAGCCCCGCGACCGCTGATAGACCTTCGCTTCACCAGCTGGCGAACCAGAGATCAACCCGCCTTCTCAAGCGAGTGATGACGCGAGGTCCCCGTCCATGGTCACAAGAGTTCCCTCCCGCACCCCCCGGCCCGGCAGGCGTCTGCGTACCCTGCTCGCCTCGGGCGCGGCCGCCCTGGCGCTCACCGCCGGCTCCGTCGTCCCGGGAAACCCGCTCGCGCCCGCGCCCTCCGAGGCCCGCGCCGACGACGGGAGGACGACGCTCACGGTCGCCGTCGCGCAGAGCGTCGACTCGCTGAGCCCGTTCCTCGCACAGCGGCTGCTGAGCACGAGCATCCACCGGCTCATGTACGACTACCTGACCAACTACGACCCCGAGGACAACAAGGCGATCCCGGGGCTCGCCACCAAGTGGGAGCCGTCCGAGGACAAGCTGACGTGGACGTACACGATCCGGCCGGACTCGAAGTGGTCGGACGGGCAGCAGGCCACCGCCGAGGACGCGGCGTGGACGTTCAACAAGATGATGACCGACGAGGGGGCCGCCACCTCCAACGGCAGCTTCGTCGGCAACTTCGAGGAGGTGACGGCTCCGAGCAAGGACAAGCTGGTCGTCAAGCTCAAGGAGCCACAGGCCACGATGGCCGCGCTGGACGTGCCGATCGTGCCCAGGCACATCTGGGAGAAGGTCGGTGACTTCACCAAGTTCAACAACGACAAGGACTTCCCCATCGTGGGGAACGGTCCGTTCATCCTGACGGACTACAAGGTCGACAGCTATGTGAAGCTCAGGGCCAACAAGGACTTCTGGCGCGGTTCGCCCAAGTTCGACGAGCTGGTCTTCCGCTACTACAAGGACCAGGACGCGGCCGTCGCCGCCCTGCGCAAGGGCGAGGTCTCCTTCGTCGCGGGCAGCCCCAGCCTGACCCCGGCCCAGTCCGCCTCGCTGAAGACCGCCCCGGACATCAAGGTCAACGACGCCCCGGGCCGGCGCTTCTTCGCGCTCGCCGTCAACCCCGGGGCCCGTACCAAGGACGGGACGAAGTTCGGCGACGGCCACCCCTCACTGCTGGACCAGCGGGTGCGGCACGCGCTGTTCAAGGCCGTCGACCGCAAGACGATCATCGACAAGGTGTTCCAGGGCCACGCCGTCGAGGGCGAGGGGTACATCCCGCCGCGCTTCTCCGACTACTTCTGGAAGCCGTCGGCCGAGCAGAAGCTCTCCTACGACCCGGCGGCGGCCGCCGCCCTGCTGGACGAGGCCGGGTACAAGAAGAACAGCGCGGGCAAGCGCGTCGGCGAGGACGGCAAGCCGCTCGACTACCGCATCCTCTGCCACGCCACCGACCCCAACGACAAGGCGATCGGCAAGTACCTCCAGGAGTGGTGGGGCGATCTGGGCATCGGGCTGAAGGTCGACTGCCTCGACAACGTCTCCGACCCCTGGTACGCGGGTGAGTACGACCTCGCCTTCGACGGCTGGTCCGTCAACCCCGACCCCGACTTCGTCCTCTCCATCCACACCTGTGCCGCGCTTCCGACCAAGGCGAAGGAGTCGGCCACGACCGACAACTTCATCTGCGACAAGCAGTTCGACGAGCTCTACAAGAAGCAACTGGCCGAGTACGACACCGCCAAGCGGGCGGATCTCGTACGGCAACTGGAGTCGCGGCTGTACGACACCGGGTACATGAACGTCATGGCGTACCCGAATGCCGTCGAGGCCTACCGCACCGACCACATCGAGTCCATCACCACCATGCCGTCGGCCGCGGGCAACATCTACGGCCAGGACGGCTACTGGAGCTGGTGGTCGGCGGTCCCGGCCGCCGGAGCCCCCACTTCCGGTTCCTCCGGCTCCGGTGGCTCCTCCACCGGGGTGTTCGTCGGGGTCGGGATCGCCGTCGTCGTCCTCGCCGGTGGCGGACTGCTGTTCGCCATGCGTCGCCGCTCCACCGCGGAAGACCGTGAATAGTCCATGAGCTCAGAAAGCACTCCCGCGCTGCTGAAGGGCGCGGCGGGCGTGGAGAGCACCGCATCCGGCGGCCCGGCTCCGGCCGGGCCGCCGGCCCGCTCCCCGCGTTCGCGCGGTACGGCCGCCTACCTCCGCTATGCGGCGGGCAAGCTGGCCGGGGCTGCCGTCTCCCTCTTCGCCGTCCTCGTCACCAGCTTCTTCCTCTTCCGGCTGATCCCGGGTGATCCGGTCAAGCAGATGACCGGCGGCCGTCAGGTGTCGGCCGAACAGATCGCGTCGATGCGCCGCGAGTTCGGGCTCGATCTGCCGCTCTGGCAGCAGTTCACCCAGTACTGCGGCAAGGCCCTGACCGGTGACTTCGGTACGTCGTACCAGTTCCGGGCGCCCGTCATGGACAAGATCTCCGAGGCGCTGCCCGCCACCCTGCTGCTGACCGGCACCGCCTTCGTCATCTACACCCTGCTCGGCATCTGGCTCGGCGCCCGCTCCGCCTGGCGCAACGGCAGCGCCGGGGACCGCACCAGCACCGCGTTCGCGCTGACGCTGTACTCGGTGCCCTCGTTCTGGCTCGGCCTGCTCCTCATCATCACCCTGTCGGTGGGCATCGGCCCGATCCCGGGGCTCTTCCCGACCGGCGGCATGGAGTCCGGCTCCACCACTGGTTTCGACCGCGTACTCGACATCGCCCACCACATGGTGCTGCCCGTCATCACACTGGTCGCGGTGGAGTACGCGCGCACCCTGCTGGTGATGCGCTCCTCACTACTGGACGAGATGGGCAGCGACTACCTGACCACGGCCCGCGCCAAGGGGCTGCGGGACGATCTCGTACGCCGGAAGCACGCCGTGCCGAACGCGATGCTGCCGACGGTGACGCTGCTCTTCGTGAACCTCGGTACGACGGTGGCGGGGGCGATCCTGGTGGAGACGGTGTTCTCCTGGCCGGGGCTCGGCGGCCTCTTCTACCAAGCGCTGAGCGTGCCCGACCTGCCGCTGGTGCAGGCGCTGTTCTTCGTGTTCGCCTCCGCGGTGATCCTGATGAACACGCTCGCCGATGTGATCTATCCGCTGCTCGATCCCCGGGTGGGCCGATGACTGTCACGACCGACAAAGGCGAAACCGCACGGACGGACAGCCCGCGCGCCCTCGCCCGGGCCCGGCGGCGGCAGGCCGCCCTCCGCTTCTGGCGGCAGTACCGCACCCACCGCGCCGGGCTCGTCGGCCTCGCCGGGCTCGTGGTCATCGCCCTGCTGGCGCTGGCCGCCCCGCTCCTGGTGGGGGCCGACTCCAAGAGCGTGACCAACGCCCCCGGCGGCCCGATGGAGGCGCCGAGCGGTGCATTCCCGCTCGGGACGGACCAGTTCGGGCGCAGCCTGCTGGCCCTGATGCTCTGGGGAACGCGGGTGTCGCTGACGGTCGGCCTGCTGGCCGCCTTCCTCTCCGTGGCGATCGGGACCCTCATCGGGATCACGGCGGGCCACTTCAAGGGCTGGTACGCCACCGTCGTCATGCGCATCACCGACTGGTTCCTGGTGATGCCGACGCTCGTCCTGGCCATCGCCCTGGCCACGGTCCTCTCCCGGTCGATCTGGACGACGATCCTGGCGATCGGCGTGACGACCTGGCCGACCACCGCCCGGCTGGTCCGGGCGCAGACGCTGTCCGTCGAGTCCCGCCCGTACATCGAACGCTCCCGGGCGCTCGGCGGCGGACACCGGCACATCATGTCCCGCCACGTCCTGCCCAATGTGATGCCGCTGGTGCTCGCCCAGACCACGCTGGTGATCTCCACCGCCATCCTCACCGAAGCCACCCTCGCCTTCCTCGGGCTCAGCGATCCGACGGTCGTCTCCTGGGGCGGTCTGCTCCAGGACGCCCGGGAGGCGGGGGCGGTCAGCTCCGGCAACTGGTGGTACCTCGCCCCGCCCGGACTCGCCATCGCCGTGGTGGCCCTCGCCTTCACGCTCTGCGGCCGTGCCATCGAGTCCGTGCTCAACCCCAAGCTGGGGGTGTCCCGTTGACGGCCACGACCACGAGCACGCCGCCGAACCCCGATCCTTCCGCCTCCCCCGGTCTGTCGAAACCCGTCGGTGATCCGCCGCTCCTGGAGGTGCGGAACCTGACCGTCACGTACGGCAGTGGGGCCGATGCCGTCCCCGCCGTACGGGGGGTCGATCTGCGGGTGGAGGCCGGGCAGAAGCTCGGCATCGCCGGGGAGTCCGGCTGCGGAAAGTCGACCCTGGCGCTCGCGCTGCTACGGCTCCTGCCCGCGTCGGCCGGGCTCACCGGGGAGATCCTGCTCGACGGCGAGGACATCCTCACCATGAAGTGGGGGCGGCTGCGGGCGGTCCGCTGGGCGGGGGCGTCGATCGTCTTCCAGGGCGCGATGCACTCGCTGAACGCGGTGCACCGGGTCGGGGACCAGATCGCGGAGCCGATCCTGCTGCACAACACCAGGACCACTCCGGCCGCCGCCCGCCTGCGCGCGGGCGAGCTGCTGGAACAGGTGGGGCTGCCCGCCGCCCGGGCGCAGGCGTATCCGCACGAGCTGTCCGGGGGACAGCGTCAGCGCGTGATGATCGCGATGGCGCTCGCCTGCGATCCGCGCCTGATCGTGGCGGACGAGCCGACGACGGCCCTGGACGTGATGGTCCAGGCCCAGATCCTCCGGCTGATCGAGCAACTGGTGGCCGACCAGGACGTGGGGCTCATCATGATCAGCCACGACCTCGCGGTGCTGGCGGACACCTGTGACCGGCTCTCGGTGATGTACGCGGGCCGGGTCGTCGAGGAGGGCCCGGCCCGGCAGGTGTACGCGGAGGCCCGCCACCCGTACGGCCGGGCGCTCTCCGCGGCCTTCCCGAAGATCGGGGATCTCTCCTCCCGGCGCGCCCCGCGCGGCCTGCCGGGCGACCCGCCGGACCCGGCGGCGCTGCCGGGCGGCTGTACGTTCCATCCGCGCTGCCCGGTGGCGCTGGACTCCTGCGCCACGGAGGACCAGGAGCTGCGGGCGGCCGGGGGCGAGCGGCGGGCGGCCTGTGTGCTGGTGGACGCGGACGGCCCGCACCCCACGGAGACCAGGAGCACCCCATGAGCACCACCCCTCTCGTCAGCACCACGCCTCTCCTCAGCGCCGAGGCCCTGAGGATCGCCTTCCCCGGTCGGCGCGGGGCCGCCACCGCCCGTGCGGTCGACGGCGTCGATCTCGACATCGGCCCCGGCGAGATCGTGGCGCTGGTCGGTGAGTCGGGGTGCGGCAAGACGACGCTGGCCCGCTCGCTGCTCGGCCTGGTCCCGCCCACCGCCGGGCAGGTCACCTTCGCCGGAGCCCCGCTGGACTACGCGGGCCGGGCGCTGAAGGCGTACCGGAAACGCGTACAGCTGGTGCTCCAGGACCCCAGCGGCTCCCTCAACCCCCGGCACACGGTGTACGACGCGGTGGCGGAGGGGCTGCGCATCCACGGGTACGGGGGCGACGAGCGGGCGGCCGTCTCGGAAGCCCTCTCCCGGGCCGGGCTGCGACCACCGGAGCGCTTCTTCCTGCGCTACCCGCACGAGCTGTCGGGCGGCCAGCGCCAGCGCGTCGTGATCGCCGGGGCGCTGGTGCTGGAGCCGGAGCTGATCGTGGCCGACGAGCCGGTGGCCTCGCTGGACGCCTCGGTACGGGGCGAGATCCTGGCCCTCCTGCTGCGCCTCCGGGACGAGCTGGGGCTCTCGGCGCTGGTGGTCACCCATGACCTCGGGCTGGCCTGGAACATCGCGGACCGGGTGGCGGTGATGTACCTCGGCCGGATCGTCGAGACGGGCCCGGTCGAGCAACTGCTCACGGCCCCTCAGCACCCGTACACACAAGCCCTGTTGTCCGTCCTCCCGGAGGCGGAGGGCGAACCGGTCGTCCTGACCGGCGAACCCCCGGACCCCTCGAAGGTCCCCTCCGGCTGCCGCTTCCACGTCCGCTGCCAGGTACTGGCCTCCGGCGAGGCGGAGCGGGCGGGGGTGGCGGACGCGTGCCGCGGGGTGGATCTGCCGGTGCTGAACGGCGGGGCGGAGAGCCAGGTGGCGTGCCACTGGGCGGCGGCGTGCGGCGAGGGGGCCTGAGAGCACCTCCCTCCACTCAACCGCAAAGAGTTCTTCGCGAATAAGTGTTTGCGAAGAACTCTTTGCGGTCTAAGGTGTGCCACATGACAGATGAGCAGGAGAGGCCGGACGACGGCCCGGCGGTCGCAGGGGACTCGGTCGTCCTGGATGCCAAGGGGCTGCGTGCCCTCGCGCATCCGGTGCGCGTGCAGCTGGTCGGGCTGCTGCGGAAGTACGGCCCGTCGACGGCCACCCGGCTCGCGGAGCGGCTGGGTGTGAACTCCGGCACGGCCAGTTACCACCTGCGGCAGCTCGGCGCGGCCGGGTTCGTCGAGGAGGACACCGAACGCGGCAACGCGCGCGAGCGGTGGTGGCGTTCGGTGCACCGGACGTTCTGGTTCAGCGACCCGGAGCTGGCCGAGCAGGAGCCCGAGGCCGCACTGGCCTACCGGCAGTCCGTCGCCGCCATCTACAGCCTGCGCACGCAGCGGACCCTGAACGAGCTTCAGACGATGCCCCGCGCCTGGCGGAACACCTTCGACATGAGCGACTGGGCCCTGCGGCTGACGCCCGAGGAAGCCACCGCCCTGGAGCGGGAGTTGACGGAAGTCATCACGCGCTACCGGCGGGACGACCCGGAGGCGGCGGCAAGTGCCCCCGAGGGAGCCGAACGGGTCGCGGTGATCACGCAGATCCTGCCGGAACTGGATGTGCCTGCCGCGCCGTCGCCCCCTTCCGGCTCCCAGGGAGCGGAAGGAGGCCCGACGCCGTGACCCACGACGTCTCGGAGGCGGGCGGCATACCCGGCAAGCGGTCCTTACGGCCGCTGGCAGGGGTGCTCACGGCCATGGCCGTGTCGCTGACCGGTACGCGGATCTCCGCCGTGGCACTGCCCTGGTTCGTCCTCGTCACGACCGGCAGCGCCACCCAGACCGGGCTGGTCGCCTTCTGCCAGATGACGCCCTATGTGGTGGTCAAGGCGTTCAGCGGGCCGCTGGTGGACCGGACCGGCCCCCGGGCCGTCTCCTGGACCACCGATCTGGCCAGCGCGACCGCCGCCGCCGCGATTCCCCTGCTCCACGCCCTGGACCTGCTCTCCTTTCCCCTTCTGCTGGTTCTGGTCGCGCTGATCGGCGCGGCCCGGGGCCCCGGCGACCTGGCCAAGGAGGTGATGGTCCCGGAGGCGGCCGAGCGCGGCCGGGTGCCGTTGGAGCGGGCCACCGGTCTGTCCGGCGCGATCGAGCGGCTCGCCTCCACCGTCGGCCTGGCGGTCGGCGGATCCCTGGTGGCGCTCCTCGGCCCCCTGACCGCACTCGCCGTCAACGCGGGCTGCTTCGTCCTCGGATCGGTGATCATCAGGCTCGCGCTGCCTCGCGGCACGGGGCACACGGCCGAGGACGCACCTTCGACGGACGGGAGGACGGAACCGGGTTACTGGCGTCGGTTCGGCGAGGGCTTCACCTTCCTGCGCCGCGAGCCGTTGCTGCTCACCGTCATCGTCATGGTCGGCATCACCAACCTGCTGGACGCGGCGATCACCTCGGTGCTCGTCCCCGTCTGGGCCAAGGAGTCCGGCAACGGACCGGCCGCGATCGGCCTGATGGGCGGCGTGATGGGGGCCGCGGGGGTCGGCGGAAGCCTGATCGCCGCGGCGGTCGCGCACCGGCTGCGGCGGCGGGTCGTGGTGCTCGTCGGGTTCCTGCTGGCCGGGGCGCCGAGGTTTCTGGTCCTCGCCTTCGACGCCCCGCTGGGGGCGGTCCTGGCCGTCTTCGCCCTCAGCGGGTTCGGGGCCGGGTTCGTCAACCCCGTGCTGGGGGCCGTCCTCGTCGAGCGGGTGCCGCGCCGGATGCTGGGCCGGGTCAACGCGCTCGGTGACTCGTTGGCCTGGTCCGGTATCCCGCTCGGCGGGCTGATCGCCGGAGCGGCGGTGACCGCCGTCGGGCTCGTGCCGGTGCTGCTCGTCTGCGGTGCCGCGTACTTCCTCACCACGAATCTGGCCGGTCTGCGCCCGGAGTGGCGCGGGATGGACCGCCCGGGGCCGTCGCGTGGTGGTGGATCGCCCCCGTCAGTTCGCCCAGCGGCCGCCCCGTCCCGCCCCAGCGGTGCTGGATGATCTCGGCGGCGATGGAGACCGCCGTCTCCTCCGGCGTACGGGCTCCGAGGTCGAGGCCCACGGGTGAGGCGAGGCGGGTCAGATGGGCCTCGTCCACTCCGGCCGTACGGAGCCGGGTGAGGCGGTCGTGGTGGGTGCGGCGGCTGCCCATGACGCCGATGTACGCGGCGGGGGTGCGCAACGCGGCGACCAGTAGCGGTACGTCGAACTTCGGGTCGTGGGTGAGGACGCAGATGACCGTACGGGCGTCGACCTCGGTCGCCTCCAGGTAGTCGTGCGGCCAGGCGCGGACGACCTCGTCGGCGGTGGGGAACCGCTCCCGGGTGGCGAAGGCGGCGCGGGCGTCGCAGACGGTGACCCGGTAGCCGAGGAAGGAGCCGATGCGGGCGGTGGCGGCCGCGTGGTCGATGGCGCCGAAGACGAGCATGCGGGGCGGCGGGGTGTGCGAACGGACGAAGACCGCGACCTCCGCCATCCGGCGCTGGCCGTGCGCCCCGTACCGCTGGATGCCGGTGAGGCCCTGTGCCAGCAGGCCCCGGGCGTCGTCCGTGACGGCCGCGTCCAGCCCTTCGCTGCCCAGGGTGCCGGTGGTGGGCCCGGCGCCGGAGGGCCGGACGACCAGGCGGGCCCCGGTCTCCACGCCCGCCCCGCCCTCCGCCGCCCCGGCCTCCGCCACGCCGGTCTCCGCCACGCCGGTCTCCGCCACGCCGGAGAGGACCGTGGCCTCGGCGACCGGCAGGTCCGCGGCGATCAGGTCGAGGACGGCGGCCAGTCCGGAGAGCTCGGCGGCGGTCGCGTAGGCGCGTACCAGGACCTCGATCGTGCCGCCGCACGTCAGCCCGACGCCGAACGCCTCGTCGTCGCTGATCCCGTAAGTCACCACGCGCGGCGCCGCCCCGGCGAGCACCTCGCGGGCGACCTCGTACACATCGCCCTCGACGCAGCCCCCGGAGACGCTGCCGAGCACGGTGCCCGGCCCGTCGACGGCCATCACCGCGCCCGGGTCGCGGGGCGCGCTGCCGTGCACGGCAACGACGGTCGCCAGGGCGAAGGGAGTACCGGCGGCGCAGCGGGCCTGGAGATCGGGCAGGATGTCGCGCACCCTGTCAGCATCCGCCGCCCGGTGGCGGGGCGCACGGGGAGCGGGTGCGTCAGTGGGTCGGGTGCGTCAGTGCGTACGGTCGTACGCGGCGATCAGCTCGCTGCACCGCTTCACATCGCCGGCCATCGCCACCAGGAGGTCGTCGATCGTGTCGAACTTCAGCATGCCGCGTACGTACGCGAGGAAGTCGACGGCCACGTGCAGCCCGTACAGGTCCAGGCCGACGCGGTCGATCGCGTACGCCTCCACCGTCCGCTCGGTGCCGTCGAACTGCGGGTTGGTGCCGACCGAGATGGCGGCGGGCATCGACTCGCCGTCCACCTCCAGCCAGCCCGCGTAGACACCGTCGGCGGGGATCGCGGTGTGCGGGAGGGTCTCCACGTTGGCCGTCGGGAAGCCCAGCTCGCGGCCGCGCTGGGCGCCGCGCACCACGATGCCCTCCACCCGGTGCGGGCGGCCGAGGATCTCGGCGGCCCCGGCGACATCGCCCTCGGAGACCAGGCGGCGGGTGAGGGTGGAGGAGAACGGCTGGCCGCCGCCCGCCGCACCGGTCACGAACAGGTCGATGACCTCGACGGTGTAGTCGTAGGTGGCGCCCAGCTCGGTCAGCAGCGCCACGTTCCCGGCGGCCTTGTGGCCGAAGCGGAAGTTGGGGCCCTCGATGACAGCCTTGGCGTGCAGCTTGTCGACGAGGACCTTGACGATGAAGTCGGCGGGCGACAGCTTCGAGAACTCGGCGGTGAACGGCAGGATCAGCACCGCGTCCACGCCGAGGTCCGCCATGAGCTCGGCCCGGCGGTGGTGCGGGGCGAGCAGCGGCGGGTGGCTGCCGGGGCGGACGACCTCGCTGGGGTGCGGGTCGAAGGTGACCACGACGGACGGAACGCCCAGCTCACGGGCGCGCTCGACGGCCCGGCCGATGATCAGCTGGTGTCCGCGGTGCACGCCGTCGTAGGAGCCGATGGTGACGACGCTGCGTCCCCAGTCCTGGGGGATGTCCTCCAAGCCACGCCAGCGCTGCACTGTGACCGCTCCTCGCCCGAACCTGTGTACGTGTGTATGTCGATTACGCAGGTCTAAGACTGCCATGCTCACGTCCCGCCGCCTGCATCGGCATCGGCATCGTCCGACGTGATGTCTCCAACGCCTCGACCGTCCGCCGGGCGCTGGGGCCCACCACCGCCGCCCACTCCTGCGGGGCGTCGGTGAGCCAGCGGATGACGAGGGCGGCGAATCCGGGCACGTCCCGGGCGAGTTCGACCAGGCGGCGGTCGAAGCGGGCGGCGCCCTCCGGGGTGCGGACGAGGAGCATGCCGGTGCGGTGGACGAGCGCGCGCGTACGGATCTCCGGGCGGGCCCCCGCGCCGCCCGCCGCGGCCTGGAGGAGGGCGTCCAGCACGTCCGGGTCACGCCCGGTGACCTGCTCGAACTCCAGCAGGACCTCCAGCAGCTCGGCCCGCAGCGGCCGGGAGGCGGTGGACCCGGCCCCGGCGAGCACCCGGGCCAGGGCGGCGCGGACCGGTGGCGGGGCGGGGCGGTCCCGGAGCAGCCCGGTGACCAGGGGGAGGAGCAGGGCGCGGGCGGCGGGGCCGTGTTCGAGGCGGAGGTCCACGTACTCGGCGGCGTGGGTGCCGTCGTCGGGGTGGGCGTCGATGTACTCGCGTACGAGCCCGGCGACGTGCAGCGCGAGCGCGGGCGTGTCGAGCCCGGCCAGGGCCCGCAGGACCTCGGCCGCGCCGTCGCCGGGGCGGGCCAGGCGGGCGCGGAGGGCGGCGAGGACCGGTTCGGGGTGAGCGGGGAAGACCTCGGCGAGCAGTTCCACGGGAAGCCGGGAGTCGCCGTACGCGAAGAGGCGGAGGGCCTGCGGGAGGTGGCGGCGGCGGGACTTCGGGTCCCGGACCAGGAGGGTGAGGGCGGCCGTGTGGAGGGCGGCGTCCTCGGGGCGGGTGAGCAGGATCTCGGCGGCGGACCTGAGCAGCGCCCGGTCCCCGTCGGCGGTGATCCGGGGCTGGAGGAGTCCGGCGTACCGGGCGGCGGCGGAGCGGCGGGCCGGGCGGTCCTCGTCCCGGGCCCAGCGCTCCACGGCCCGGCAGAGCGCGGTGGGCTCGTCCTCGGCGAGGGCGGCGAGCAGTTCCCCGGCCCGGGTGTGCGGGGTGGCGATCAGCGCGTCGGTGAGGCTGTCGAGGTCCAGGTCACGGCGGGCGTGGAGCAGGGCCTGCGCGGCGGCGGCCACGGTGGGGCGCGGCTCCATGTCCGGTGCGTCGGGGCCGCCGACCAGCAGCGGGCGCTCGTCGGTGAACCAGCGGCAGAGCAGCGGCTGGACGGTGGGGGCGTCGTAGCCGAGGCGGCGGGCCACGGCGTCCAGATACCGCTCGTCGCCGTCGGTGCGGGGCACCCCGTCGGCGGGGACCAGGCGGCGGAGGAGGTCGATCCGGTCCTCCTCGGGCAGCCGGAGCCGCCGCCAGAACCAGGGCCCGAACTCCCCGTACGCCCCCGAGCCCGCCGGTCCCCCGGTGGCGGCGGCCGAGCGGCGGGTGATGCGCCCGGCGAGGACGCGCAGGACACCCAGATACGGGCGGGCATCGGGCACCCGGAGCAGACTGCCCCCGAGAAGATGCGCGGCCCACCAGGCGGCGTCCTCGTCTCGGGGGCCTTCCTCGGCCCAGAGCCGGTCGAGCGCCTCGATCAGGTCGGCCATCCGGTGCGCGAGCGCGGCGGTGCCCTGACGGCGGCCGAGGAGCACCATCGCCTGGATCACCGGCCCGATCCGGTGCCGGGGCACGGGAAGGGAACGGGGCTCGTCGGCGGCGCGAGGTCCGTCGGTGGGGCGCGGCTCCCCGACGGCACGGGAACCCGGCACCCGCCCGGACCCGCTGCCCACCCCACGCGATACGCGTTCGGGCCTGCCGGGCGGAACACGCTCGGGGCCACCGCCCTGCACCCGCTCGGGCCTGCCCCGCCCCCGGTCCGGGCCGCCGGTCTCCCCGCGCGGCCCGGCACTCCCCCCGCGCGGCACCCGCTCCCGCCCCCCGCTCCCCCGGTGCCAGCGGTGCACCAGGGAGCGCAGCGCCGCGTCCAGGTCCAGATGGGCGCCCTGCACCCAGTCGCCCAGCTCCTCGTGGGCGAAGCGGTAACCGGCCCCGGCGGGGACGAGGAGCCCCTCCGTCAGCACGGCCGAGGCCCACCCCGTGCGCCAGGGGAAGATCTCCTCGAACGCCTCCCGGTCCAGCTCCCCCTGTCCCGGGCCCAGACAGCGCCGGGCCGCCTCATGGACCTGGCCCGCGACCCGGGCGGCCAGTCGGCGTACGGCGGTGCCCCGGGGCTGTTCACCGGCGGCGGCCGCGATCCGGACCGCGATGCGCACGCACATGAGGTCCAGGTGGGCGCCGAAGACGTCCTCGGTGTCGGGGCGGCCCGCAACGCCGGGCGGCAGGGCCTCGCGGACCTCGGCCAGCAGCCGCAGGGTGAGCGGGTGCCGGTCATGGCCGGGGGCGAGGGCGTTCGGCGGGATACCGAGGCGCTCCTTGGCCCGGTCGGCCTGGGCGGAGGTGAGGTCGGCCAGGCGCAGGGACGACGGCAGCCCCCGGGCGGGGCGGTGGGGGCGGTGCAGGGCGCCGGGCGGGTAGAGGGCCCCGGCGGTCTCCCAGTGCTCGGGGCGGCAGGCGACGACGAGCCGGACGCCGTGCTCCCGCAGCCAGATCGCGGTGTTCGCCGTCCATTCGGCGAGCCGGTGGGCCAGCAGCGGCGGCATCTCCTCGGGGCCGTCCAGGACCACGAGCAGCGGGTGGCCCGCTTCGGCGGCGAGGCGGGCGATGCGTTCCGCGGTGGCCGTGGCCATGTCACCGAGGGCCCCGGCCGCGGTGACGATCCGGGCCGAGCGGGTCAGCGTACGGTCCGCCGCGTCGGCGACCGAGGCGTCGTCGGCCAGCAGGTCGGCGCCGCGCAGCCAGAGGGTGGGGGCGGGCGCCTCGCCGTCGGCCCGGCGGGCGGCGAGGGCGGCGAGCTCGGTGGTGCGGCCGGTGCCGGGGGCGCCGACGAGGCCCAGGACCGTACCCGTACCGGCTTCGAAGGCGGCGAGCTCCGCGTGGATGTCGTCGCGCTCGACCGGCGCCGTGCGGGCTTCCGGCCCGTCCGCCGAGCCGACGGAGGTGGCGGTGAGCTGGAGGGCCCCGGCGAGGTTGAGGTCGGGGCCGTAGCCGGGTGCGGCGGTGCCGTTGCGCGCGAGGAGGGCGTCCAGGGCCGCGTCGGCGCCGCGCGGAACGGGGAGGGCGAGCCCGGCGGACTCGTACGGGGTGGTGAGGGCGGTGCACAGGAGGCCGAGGACCGCGCCCGTGGCCGGGTCCGTGACCGGTCCCCCGATCGCCGCGCCGCCGGAGCGCAGGGCGTCGCGCCCGTCGGTGCCGAGGGCCAGCTCCAGGGCGGCCGGGACAGGGTGGCTGCCGTCCGGGGCGGTGTAGGTGGCGGGGGCGGTGCCGAGGACCCGGGCCTCGCGGCGGCCGTGGGCGGCGATCCCGACGTAACTGCCGGGCTCGATCCGGTCCCGTACGGCGATGGGCAGCGGCTCCACACCGAGGGCCTCGGGACCTGGCGTACGCAGGAGAGCGAGGCCGAGGGCGGGGAGCGCGGTGATGGCATCGGGGCCGACGGAACAGGTGCGGCCGTCGGTGCCGTGGAGGAGGAGCGGGCCCGGGGCCGCGGTGGCCTGGTGGGCGGTGACGACCGTGCCCCGGTCGTCCGCGACGAATCCCGTCCCCCGCGGCCGGCCGGCCTGATCACAGATTCTTACCAGCGTCGACCGGTCCCCACTGCCCATGGTCCGACGTTAGGCCGCCGGTGATCGCAGGAAGTAGCGCGGACGGGGAAAGCGCCCCCCGCGCCCCCGGTATTCACTCCGAGCGCCCGTCCAATGGGGTGAATAGGCGTGTCCCGGCGGAGCAGAGATGGTCCCGGGGGTGGGGGATGTGGAGCGGGCACCGGATGGGGGGTGGGTGCCCGCTCCGCACATCACGGCAATAGCCGGACATCACAGGGAACAGCCGGGTCAGGCGAAGACGGCGAGGCTCTTGGCCTTGCCCTTCTCCTCCTCCACCAGCACGAGGAACGTCCCGTCCGGCCCGAAGACCGCGACCGGCCCCGGCGGGTGGGCGGGCATGTCCAGCCGTACGCCGTTGAGGAGCAGCTTGGCGCGCTTCTCGTCGACGTCCCAGCGGGGGAAGGCGGAGGCGGCCGCGTCGGCGACCGGCATCACCGTCAGCTCCTCCTGGTGCTGGTCGAGCGTCCGGGCCGCGTCCAGTCCGTACGGGCCGACCCGGGTGCGGCGCAGCGCGGTCAGATGGCCGCCGACGCCGAGTCCGGCGCCGAGGTCGCGGGCGAGGGCGCGGATGTACGTACCCGAGGAGCAGACGACGGAGACGACCAGGTCCAGGACGGGGGTGCCGTCGTCGGCGACGGCCTCGCGGACGTCGTAGACGCGGAAGGAGGAGACGGTCACCGGGCGGGCCGGGATCTCGAACTCCTCGCCACCGCGCACCCGCGCGTAGGACCGCTTGCCGTCGATCTTGATGGCGCTGACCTTGGACGGGACCTGCATGATCGGGCCGGTCAGGGCCGCCACTCCGGCGTCGATGCCCTCGCGGGTGACGCCGGAGGCGTCGGTGGACGAGGTGATCTCGCCCTCGGCGTCATCGGTGACGGTGTCCTGGCCGAGCCGGATGGTGCCCAGGTACTCCTTCTCCGTCAGCGCGAGGTGGCCCAGCAGTTTGGTGGCCCGCTGGACGCCGAGCACGAGGACTCCGGTGGCCATCGGGTCGAGGGTTCCGGCATGGCCGACGCGGCGGGTGCGGGCGATGCCCCGCATCTTGGCCACGACGTCGTGCGAAGTGAAGCCGGACGGCTTGTCGACGATGACAAGGCCGTCCGGCGTGGTGGTCTGCTCGGTCATGCGGAGGTCGGGCCCTCGTTCTTCTCGGAGGGGCCGTCGGACTCGTCCTCGTCCTCGGGCTTGCGGTACGGGTCGGCGTCCCCGGCGTACTTCGCGCCCGTGGACACCTCGCGCACCTCGGCGTCCTTGGCTCGCGCCTTGTCGAGGAGGTCCTCGATGGTGCGGGC
This sequence comes from Streptomyces sp. NPDC059452, assembly GCF_042750035.1. Taxonomy (NCBI): domain Bacteria; kingdom Bacillati; phylum Actinomycetota; class Actinomycetes; order Kitasatosporales; family Streptomycetaceae; genus Streptomyces; species Streptomyces sp. NPDC059452. The sequence goes on along the minus strand of NZ_JBHYVE010000008.1, from coordinate 219,562 downwards.
GTTGTCCGGGAGGGCGTCCGGGACGAAGGCCAGGCTCGGCGTGAACCGGACCCCGGTCTGCCGGCCGACCTCGGAGCGGAGGACGCCCTTGGCGCTCTCCAGCGCCGCGGCGGAGGCCGCGCGCTCCTCGTCGTCGCCGTAGACCGTGTAGAAGACCGTGGCCTCCCGCAGGTCGCCGGTGACGCGGGCGTCCGTGATCGTCACGAATCCCAGCCGCGGATCCTTGATTCGCCGGTCCAGGGTCTCCGCGACCACGACCTGGATGCGATCGGCCAGCTTGCGGGCCCGCGCGTTGTCGGTCACCGGTCCGTCACTCTTCCTTCTGATTTCGCTTGCGTGTCAGTCTTCGTCACTGTGCAGCCGCCGTCTCACCGACAGCAGCTCCACCTCGGGGCGGGCGGCCACCAGCCGCTCGCACCGGTCCAGCACGTCCGTCAGGTGTCCGGTGTCACCGGAGACCACGGCGAGGCCGATCTCGGCCCTGCGGTGGAGATCCTGCCCGCCGGTCTCCGCCGCACTCACCGCGTACTTGCGCTGGAGTTCGGCGACGATCGGACGGACGACGGAGCGTTTCTCCTTCAACGACCGTACGTCGCCGAGGAGCAGATCGAAGGACAGGGTCCCCACATACATGTGTGTCCGGATGTCCCGCCGGTTCGGGTTCGTGCCCCGCCAGAGCTTGGCGGGGACATCAGAACCGTACCGGAACGGCCGGGGCCGATCGACGGAAATACGACCCGTCGACCGGCCCCGACCGTGGTGGCCGGGCTCCGGGGGCGAACCCCCGGAACCCGATCAGATCTTCGCGGATCAGCCTCGCGGCTTCTCGCGCATCTCGTACGTCGCGATGACGTCGTCGATCTTGATGTCGTTGAAGTTCCCGAGGTTGATACCGCCCTCGAAGCCTTCGCGGATCTCGGTGACGTCGTCCTTGAAGCGGCGCAGACCGGAGATGTTGAGGTTCTCCGCGATGACCTTGCCATCGCGCAGCAGGCGCGCCTTGGTGTTGCGCTTGACCTCGCCGGAGCGGACCAGCACACCGGCGATGTTGCCCAGCTTGGACGAGCGGAAGATCTCGCGGATCTCCGCCGTACCGAGCTCGACCTCTTCGTACTCCGGCTTGAGCATGCCCTTGAGGGCCGCTTCGATCTCTTCGATCGCCTGGTAGATGACCGAGTAGTACCGGACGTCCACGCCTTCGCGCTCGGCCATCTGCTGCGCACGCCCCGCGGCGCGCACGTTGAAGCCGATCACGATGGCGTCGGAGCCGGTCGCCAGGTCGATGTCCGACTCGGTGACCGCACCCACACCGCGGTGCAGGACCCGGATGTCGACCTCTTCGCCGACGTCGAGCTGGAGCAGCGAGGACTCGAGAGCCTCCACCGAACCGGACGCGTCGCCCTTGATGATGAGGTTGAGCTCCTGGACCAGACCGGCCTTGAGCGCCTCGTCCAGGTTCTCCAGGGAGAACCGGACACCCTTGCGGGCGAAGTTGGCGTTGCGCTCACGGGCGGCACGCTTCTCGGCGATCTGACGGGCCGTACGGTCCTCGTCGACGACCAGGAAGTTGTCGCCGGCGCCCGGGACGTTGGTGAGACCGAGCACGAGGACGGGGGTCGAGGGACCCGCCTCCTCCACGTTCTGACCGTTGTCGTCGAGCATGGCGCGCACCCGGCCGTAGGCGTCGCCCACGACCATCGTGTCGCCGATGCGCAGCGTTCCGCGCTGGACCAGGACGGTCGAGACGGCACCGCGACCGCGGTCGAGGTGGGACTCGATCGCAATACCCTGCGCGTCCTGGTCGGGGTTGGCCCGCAGGTCGAGCGAGGCGTCGGCGGTGAGGACGACGGCCTCCAGGAGCGCCTCGATGTTGAGGCCCTGCTTGGCGGAGATGTCGACGAACATCGTGTCGCCGCCGTACTCCTCGGCCACCAGACCGAACTCGGTGAGCTGACCGCGCACCTTGGTCGGGTCGGCACCCTCGACGTCGATCTTGTTGACCGCGACCACGATCGGCACCTCGGCCGCCTTGGCGTGGTTCAGCGCCTCGATCGTCTGGGGCATCACACCGTCGTTGGCCGCCACCACGAGGATCGCGATGTCGGTCGACTTCGCACCACGGGCACGCATGGCGGTGAACGCCTCGTGACCCGGGGTGTCGATGAAGGTGATCTTGCGGTCCTCGCCGTTGACCTCGGAGGAGACCTGGTAGGCACCGATGTGCTGGGTGATGCCACCGGCCTCGCCCGCGACCACGTTGGTCTTGCGGATCGCGTCCAGGAGCCGGGTCTTACCGTGGTCGACGTGACCCATGACGGTCACGACCGGCGGACGGGAGACCAGGGCCTCTTCGCCGCCCTCGTCCTCGCCGAACTCGATGTCGAAGGACTCCAGCAGCTCGCGGTCCTCCTCCTCGGGGCTGACGATCTCCAGGACGTAGTTCATCTCGTCCGCGAGCAGCCGCAGCGTCTCGTCGGAGACGGACTGCGTCGCCGTGACCATCTCGCCGAGGTTCATCATCACGGCGACGAGCGACGCCGGGTTGGCGTTGATCTTCTCCGCGAAGTCGGTGAGCGAGGCACCGCGCGACAGCCGGACGGCCTGTCCGTTGCCGCGAGGCAGCATCACGCCGCCGACGGACGGGGCCTGCATGGCCTCGTACTCCTGGCGCCTCTGCCGCTTCGACTTGCGGCCACGACGCGCCGGACCGCCGGGACGGCCGAACGCACCCTGCGTGCCACCACGGCCGCCGGGACCACCCGGACGACCGCCGAAGCCGGGACGGCCGCCGAAGCCGCCGCCACCACCGGGACGACCGGCACCGCCGCCGCCACCGCCGGGACCGGCCGGACGGCCTGCGAAGCCGCCGCCACCGCCACCGGGACGACCGGCGAACCCGCCGCCACCGCCGCCGGGACGACCGGCACCGCCGCCACCGGGGCGACCGCCGCCGGCACCGGGACCACGGCCACCGCCGGGGCCACCACCGGGACGCGGGCCCGCAGCGGGACGCTGCGGCATCATGCCGGGGTTCGGACGGTTACCGGCGGGACCGCCGCCGGGACGCGGGGACTGCGGGCGGGGCATGCCGCCCGGAGTGGGACGGGCACCGCCCGGAGCCTGACCGCCCTGGGGGCGCGGGGCGCCACCGGGGCCGCCCTGGGGACGCGGGGCGCCGGGGCGCTCCGAGCCGCCACCGGGGCGCGGGGCACCGCCGGGACGGGGCGCCGAGGGGCGCGCCATGCCGGTGGAACCGCCGGAGGTGAAGGGGTTGTTGCCCGGACGGGGACCGGCCGGACGGGCGCCGCCGGGGCGCGGTGCGCCCTGGCCCGCGGGACGTGCGGGGCGGTCGCCGCCGCGCTCGCCACCACGGCCGCCGTCACGCTGGCCGCCATCGCGCTGACCACCGTCACGGGCGCCGTCACGCTGACCGGCCGGGGCCGGACGGGCGGGGCGGGGACCCGGGGTGGCACCTGCGGGACGCGGGGCCTGGGGCTGCTGGGGGGCGGCCGGCTGGGCCGGAGCCGGAGCCGAGAACTCGGCGGCCGGGACCGGGGTCACCGGGGCCGCCTTCGGCGCGGGCTTCGGGCCCGGACGGGGGCCCGCCGACGGCGCGGAGGGCGCCGCGGGGGTGCTGGTCTCCGGGGCCTCGGCAGCGGCCGGCTTGGGGGCCGGTGCGCCGGGCTTCGGGGCAGCGGGACGTGCCGCAGCGGCCGGGGAGGGCGCTGCGGGCTTTGCGGGCGTCGCCTTACGGGGCGCGCCCGGCTTGGCAGCGGACTTGCCGGCGTTGCCGCCGGGCCCCTGCAGTGCGTCGGTCAACTTGCGTACAACCGGCGCCTCGATCGTCGAGGACGCCGAACGGACGAATTCACCGAGTTCTTGGAGCTTGGCCATGACGACCTTGCTCTCGACGCCGAACTCCTTGGCGAGTTCGTATACCCGGACCTTAGCCACTTCGCTCCTTTTAGGTCCGGGTTACCGCCGGACCGTCGCTACTTCATGGGCGTACTCATCGCGTACTCATCGAGTGCTCATCGCAATCTCGACCTACTTCCAACTCGCGAGGTACCTGACCGCACGGGGTCCCGTGCCGTTCACTTTCTTACGGTGTCGCCCACTCGACGAACCGCGTGAGTGCCGCGGTGTCGAACGGCCCCTTGGCCTTGAAGGCCCGGGGGAACGCCCGGCGGCGGACCGCCAGGTCGAGACAGACAGAGGTGGGGTGCACATAAGCACCCCGGCCGGGCAGCGTACCGCGTGGATCAGGGGCGCAAGCGCCCTCGTCCACCACGATGCGCAGCAGCTCGCTCTTGGCCACTCGCTCCCGGCATCCCACACAGGTTCGCTCGGGGCAAGCGCGGGCTTGCGTCCGGCCAGACACGTTTAAGTCTACCTCCCCGCACCGACCTCACCCCTTTGGGGCAAAAATCGAACGGATGTTGTCGTGATCTCAGCGTCGTACGGCCAAGATCTATTCCCTGGAGCGGCTCCGGGTCAACGCCTTTCCGAGCGCTCCCGGGCCCGCTCGGCCCGCTCGCGGTCGGCGTTCTCGCGCTCCTCGTCCGTCTCGGTGTCGGGACGGATGTCGATGCGCCAGCCGGTGAGACGGGCGGCGAGGCGGGCGTTCTGGCCCTCCTTGCCGATCGCCAGCGACAGCTGGTAGTCCGGCACGGTGACCCGGGCGGAGCGGGCGCCGAGATCGACGACCTCGACCTTGCTCACCCGGGCGGGTGAGAGCGCGTTGGCGACCATCTCGGCCGGGTCGTCCGACCAGTCCACGATGTCGATCTTCTCGCCGTGCAGCTCGGCCATGACGTTGCGCACCCGGCCGCCCATCGGGCCGATGCAGGCGCCCTTGGCGTTGAGGCCCGAACGGGTGGAGCGGACCGCGATCTTGGTGCGGTGACCGGCCTCGCGGGCGATGGCCTCGATGACCACGGAGCCGTCCGCGATCTCGGGGACCTCCAGCGCGAAGAGCTTCTTCACCAGGTTCGGGTGGGTGCGCGAGAGCGTCACGGAGGGACCGCGCACGCCCTTGGCGACCCGTACGACATACGTACGAAGGCGCAGACCGTGGGTGTACTCCTCGCCCGGCACCTGCTCCTGGACCGGCAGCATGGCCTCCATCTTGCCGATGTCGACCAGGACGTTCTTGGGGTCCTTGCCCTGCTGGACGACGCCGGTGACGACATCGCCCTCGTGGCCCGCGTACTCCCCGAAGGTGCGGTCGTCCTCGGCGTCGCGCAGCCGCTGCAGGATGACCTGCTTGGCGGTGGTCGCGGCGATCCGGCCGAACCCGGAGGGGGTGTCGTCGAACTCCTTGGGCTCCTGGCCCTCTTCGAGGTCGGCCGGGTCCTCCTTGGCCCACACGGTGACGTGGCCGTTCTCGTCGAGCTTCACGCGCGCCCGGCGGTGGCTGCCGTCGGTGCGGTGGTACGCGATGAGGAGCGCCGACTCGATCGCCGCGACGAGCACGTCGAAGGGGATCTCCTTGTCCTGCGCCAAGCCCTTCAAAAGCTTCACATCGATGTCCACGGCTACGCCTCCTCTTCCTTCTTGTCCTTGCGGTTGAATTCGATCTCCACGCGCGCCTTGGTGATCTCGTCGAAGGCGAGGCGGCGGGACGTGGGCTTGCGGCCCTTGACGCCGGGCACTTCGAGGTCGAGCCCGTCCTCGTCGACGGCGAGGATGCGGGCGACCAGCTCACCGGAGCCGTCGGCGGCGAGGTGGAACCTGGCCAGCCGGCCGGTGGCGCGTACGTAGTGGCGGTGCTCGGTCAGCGGGCGGTCCGCGCCGGGGGAGCTGACTTCGAGGACGTACTCGCCCTCGCCCATCACATCGGTCTCGTCCAGCTTCTGGGAGATCGCGCGGCTCAGCTCGGCGCAGGTGTCCAGCTCCACGCCCTCCTCGGAGTCCACGATGACCCGCAGCACTCCACGTCGGCCGGCCCGGGACACCTCGATCTCCTCAAGGTCCAGCTGCTGCGCGCTGACGAGCGGTTCCAGCAACCCGCGCAGCCTCTCGCTCTGGGTGGTGCTCATCCGGGTGACTCCTCGGCCGCGTGTGCTGTTGTGGGGATCGTCGTGTGTCAGGTCAAAGGGTATCCGGTCGCCAGGGGTGTTGCCGTCCGCCTGCCCTGTCGCCGCGGGTACGCTCGCCTGCGGTGATCACTTCTGGACAGATCCTGTCAGGATCGGTCCCGGCCCGAAGGAGAAACGTGCGGCGCACGGGGACGACCCGCAGGGGGGCGCTCACCGCGACGGGGGCTCTCGCACTGGGTGCGGTGCTGACCGGCTGCGGGGACGACGACACGCGTACGGGCCGGAACGGCCCCGTACGCACCGAGGCCGAAGCCGTCCGGGCCGAGAAGAAGCTGCGCACAGCGGCGGCGCACACCGCCGCCCTGACGCTCGCCCACTACGACCTGGCCGCCGAGGCCCACCCCGCCCTCACGGAGGGCCTGGCGCCCCTGCGAGCGGCCGTACGGGAGCACACCGAGGCGCTGGCGGCGGGCGGCGGGAAGGTGACCGTCTCGGCCGCGCCCGGTCCCGTCTCCGCCGACGCGCAGGCCGCGGTGAAGGAGCTGGCCGCCGCCGAGCGCCGCAGGGCCGACGCCCACGCCGAGGCCCTGCTCACCGCGGAACCGGAGCTGGCCCGGCTGCTGGCGTCGGTGGCCGCCGCGGCGGCGGCACACGCGTACCTGCTGACCGAGCTGGCCAAGGAGACCCCGTGATGCCCCTTCGCTCCGAGGACGAGACCCCGTCCCCCGCTCTCACCGCCACCCAGGCCGCGCTGGCCGCCGAGCACGCGGCGGTCTACGCGTACGGGGTGCTCGGCGGCCGGGTCGCCGGGAAGCGGCGCACCGAGGCGAGCGCGGCGTACGACGGGCACCGCGCGCGCCGGGACGCGCTCATGCGCACCGTGCGTGACCTGGGCGGTGCACCGGTCGCCTCGGACGCCGCGTACGCTCTGCCCTTCGCGGTTACCGACACCGCGTCGGCACTGCGCCTCGCCGCCGTCCTGGAGGACCGGGTGGCGGGCGTCTACTCCGATCTCGTACGGGCCACCGAAGGGCCCGCGCGCGCCGACGCGGCGGGCGCACTGCGGGAGGCCGCCGTGCGGGCGGCCCGGTGGCGGGGCGGCAACGTAGTGTTTCCGGGGCTCGCCGAGCGGGCCACGAGCGCCGATCCGGCCGCGACGACGGGCCCGGTGGAGGCTGCGGGAGCCGACGGCACGGACTGACCGAGGGACCGGAAAGGGAACAACGGACGTATGGGTTTCGAACCGCCGCAGCGCCTGGTGCGCGCGCTCGGCGAGATGTACGGGGACACCGAGGCGGCCGACTGGCTCGACCGGCTCCCCACGCTCACCGAACGGGCCATCGACGCCGCCGGGCCGGATCTCGCCGTGGAGCGGGTGGCCGCCCCCGGCGGACGCAGCGCCCTGGTGCTCCTGGCCCGGCGGGCCGACGGGACCCCGGCCGCGCTGAAGATCGCCCCGCCGCTCGCCGAACCGGAGCAGGAGCGGGCGGCGCTGGCGCACTGGAACGGCTGGGGCGCGGTGAAGCTGCTGGATGCGCCTGATCGCGATGTGGCCGATGCATCCGGTGTGGCCGACGCCGCCGATGCATCCGGTGTGGCCGACGCGTCCGGGGCCCTGCTGCTGGAGCGGCTGCACCACGAGGTGTCGCTGCGTTCGCTGCCGGAGGCCAAGGCGCTCCTGGAGGCGGCGGGCACGGTCCGGCGGCTGTGGGTGGAGCCGCCCGCCGGCCACCCCTTCGAGACCGTGGCCGAGCGGACCGGGCGGCAGACGGAGGGGATGCGGGCGGCGGCCGAGGCCGATCCGGAGCTTGCGCCGCTGGTGGAGGCGGCCCTCGCGGCCCGTACGGAACTGGTGGCGGGCGCCCCCGAACTCCTGCTCCTGCACGGCAACTTCCGGCAGAGCAAGGTCCTCTCCGGCGAGCGCGCCCCGTGGCTGACGGTGGGGCCCGAGCCGCTGGTGGGCGAGCGCGCCTACGACCTGGCACGGCTGGTGCGGGACCGGGTGGAGGATCTGATCGCCTCCCCCGGCGGCCCGGTGACGGCCCGACGGCGGGTCAAGAAACTGGCCGAGTCGCTGGAGGTGGAACAGGCCCGGCTGCACGGCTGGACGCTGTTCCGGGCGGTCGAGTCAGGCACCCGCGCGCTGGCCGAGGGGCGGCGGCAGATGGGCGAGGTCAACCTGGAGTTCGCGGGCTGGCTGTAACGGTTCGTCGTACGTACCCGTACGTACGGGAAGGGCCCCCGCGCACGGTGCGCGGGGGCCCTCCTCGTAGGCGGTGTGCGTGATGTACGCGATCAGGCCAGGTCGGCCTTCGTACGGGATCAGGCCAGATCGGCCGTCAGGCGGGCGATCGCCTCGTCGACGGTCAGCTCCTCGCGCTCGCCGGTACGGCGGTCCTTCAGCTCCAGGACGCCATCGGCGGAGCGGCGGCCGGCGACCAGGATCTTCGGCACGCCGATCAGCTCGGAGTCGGTGAACTTCACGCCGGGCGAGACGCCGGGGCGGTCGTCGACCAGGACCCGCAGGCCCGCCGCGTTGAGCTTCTCCGAGACGTCGAGGGCCAGCTCGGTCTGGAGGGCCTTGCCCGCGGCGACGACATGGACGTCGGCCGGGGCGATCTCGCGGGGCCAGCACAGGCCCTTGTCGTCGGCGGCCTGCTCGGCGAGGGCGGCCACCGCGCGGGAGACGCCGATGCCGTACGAGCCCATCGTGACGCGGACCGGCTTGCCCTGCTGGCCCAGCACGTCGAGCTGGAAGGTGTCGGCGTACTTGCGGCCGAGCTGGAAGATGTGGCCGATCTCGATGGCGCGGTCCAGGGTGAGGCCGGTGCCGCAGCTGGGGCAGGGGTCGCCCTCCTCGACCACGACGACGTCCACGTACTGGTCGACCTCGAAGTCACGGCCCGCGACGACGTTCTTCGCGTGCTTGCCCTCCTGGTTGGCGCCGGTGATCCAGGCGGTGCCGGGGGCGACACGGGGGTCGGCCAGATAGCGGACCTTCTCCAGGCCCTGGGGGCCGACATAGCCGCGTACGAGGTCGTCGCGGCCGACGAAGTCCTCGGCGGTGACCAGCTCGACGACGGCGGGAGCCAGGTGTTCGCCCAGCTTGCCGAGGTCGACCTCGCGGTGGCCCGGGACGCCGACGGCCACGATCTCGCCGTCCACCTTGACCAGCAGGTTCTTCAGGGTGGCCGAGGCGGGGACGCCCAGATACTCGGCGAGGGTCTCGATGGTCGGGGTGTCGGGGGTGTCCAGCTCCTCGACCGCGCCGTGCGCCGAGCCGTCGACCGGGGCGAGCGCGAAGGTCACGGCCTCGGTGTTGGCGGCGTAGTCGCAGTTCGGACAGTCGGCGAAGGTGTCCTCACCGGCGGCGGCGGGGGCCAGGAACTCCTCGGATGCGGAGCCGCCCATCGCGCCGGAGACGGCGGAGACGACGCGGTGGTCCAGGCCGATGCGCTCGAAGATCTTGATGTACGCGGCCCGGTGCAGGGCGTAGGAGTGCGCGAGGCCCTCGTCGGTGGTGTCGAAGCTGTACGAGTCCTTCATCAGGAACTCGCGGCCGCGGAGGACGCCGGAGCGGGGGCGGGCCTCGTCGCGGTACTTCGTCTGGATCTGGTAGAGCATCACCGGCAGGTCCTTGTAGGACGTGCACTGGTCCTTGACGGTCTGCGTGAAGATCTCCTCGTGGGTCGGGCCGAGGAGGTAGTCGCCGCCCTTGCGGTCCTGGAGGCGGAAGAGCAGGTCGCCGTACTCCTCCCAGCGGCCGGACGCCTCGTAGGGCTCCTTGGGCAGCAGGGCGGGCAGCAGCACCTCCTGGGCGCCGATGGCGTCCATCTCCTCGCGGACCACGGTGGAGATGTTGTCCAGGACCTTCTTGCCGAGCGGCAGCCAGGACCAGATACCGGCCGCGTTGCGGCGCACGTATCCGGCGCGGACCAGCAGCTTGTGGCTGAGCGTCTCGGCGTCCGCCGGGTCGTCGCGCAGTGTCTTGATCATCAATCGGGACATGCGCTGGACCTGGGCCATGGTGAACTCCTGCTCGCAAGGGTGGTGAGCCCGAGGTTAACCGGGCGGTGCGGGCAGGCGGAAATCCATTCAGTCGCCGCGCAGCAGCGGGAGGGGGGCGCCCATCACGGCGTACGGCAGCGGGGCGCTGGGGAAGACCACCTGGCGGGCCAGGTCGCGGTAGCCGAGGGCACGGTACAGGGCGCGGGCCGGGCTGTCCTTGTCGATCGCGGAGAGGATCGACCGGGGGTGCGGGACGGCGTCGGTGATGGTGGTGATCAGGGTGCGGCCGATGCCGTGCTGCTGGTGGTCGGGGTGGACGTGGAGCTCGGTGATGACGAAGGAGTCGTCGAGCCAGCCGTCGGAGCCGGTGGCCCGGAGGTAGGGCTCGACGACGGTGGACCACCAGTGGGCGCGGTCGTTGGGCAGCCCGTAGACGAATCCGGCCAGCCGCCCCTGGGGGGTGAGGGCACCGAGGGCGCGGGCCCCGGGGTTGTCCAGGTGTCTGAGGACGATGTGGCGGCGTACGTCGATCTCGTCCTGGCTGAGCCCGAAGGCGGCGGCCTGGACGTGGAGGGCTTCGTCGACGCGTGCGGCCAGGTCGATCGGACCGACCTCGATGCCGGGGTCTGCGGGGCCGTTCCCGGCGTCTGCTGGTGCCATGCGGGAACCCTACTGGCCGGGGCGGGCGGGCCGGAACGTACGGAGGCCGGGAAGCACCTCCGTACAGGCTGTCCAGAAGAAGCACCCACGCACAGGCTGTCCAGAAGAAGCACCCACGCACAGGCTGTTCAGAAGAAGCCCCCGTGCAGGCTGTTCAGAACAGCACGCTCATGAAGGTGCCCGTCTCGCGGAAGCCGACGCGGCGGTAGGCCTTGCGGGCGGGGGTGTTGTAGTCGTTCACGTACAGGCTGACGACGGGGGCGACATCGGCCAGGGCGTAGCGCAGGACGGCGGCCATGCCGGTCTCGGAGAGGCCCTTGCCGCGGTGTTCGGGGGCGACCCAGACGCCCTGGATCTGGCAGGCCTGGGTGGTGGCGGCGCCGATCTCGGCCTTGAAGACGACCTTGCCGTCGTCGATCCGGGCGAAGGAGCGGCCGGAGCCGATGAGTTCGGCGACCCGGGCCTGGTAGAGGAGGCCGCCGTCCCCGGCCAGCGGGGAGATGCCGACCTCCTCGGTGAACATCGCCACGCAGGCCGGCATCAGGACCTCGGTCTCGTCCTTGCGGATGCGGCGGACGAGCGGGTCGGGGGTGATGTCGGCGGAGGGGCTCTCGGTGACCATGAGGGGCTGGTTGGCGCGGACCTCGCGGGCGGGGCCCCAGCCCGGTTCGAGGAGCCGCCAGAGCAGGGCGGTGGGTTCGGCGGGGCCGACGATGGAGGAGCAGCGGCGGCCGGCCCGGCGGGCCCGGTCGGCGAAGGCGCGTACGGCTTCGGGCCCGGCGCAGATGGGGACCAGGTTGGCACCGGCGTAACAGAGGGAGCGGAGCCTGCCGTCGGCGTACCAGCCCCACATCTCGCCGCCGAGGCGCCAGGGGTCGAGCCCCGCGACCTGCACGCGGGACGTCACAAAAGCGTTGGCCACGGGCTCGCTCTCCAGGATGGCGAGCGCTGCGCCGAGGTCGCTGGGTTCGAGGACCCGGGTGGTGGTCTGCGTCAACACGAGGGGGCCTCACCATGCGGTCTGCTGATTTCCGCACTGTACCCAACAAGGCTGGAGAACGCTGCCCGGGTCCGGGAGCGGGCTCCTGGGGGCGCCCCGGATACGCCACCGCCCCGCCGGGCGCGAGGCTCGGCGGGGCGGTGACGACGCGGTGACGACCGGGAAGGGCCCAGGTCAGGCGCCGATGGAGACCTGGGGCTCGCCGGACGGGATGCCGTCCTTCTCCATCTGCTCGGCGATCTTCAGGGCTTCCTCGATGAGGGTCTCGACGATCTTCGACTCGGGCACGGTCTTGATGACCTCGCCCTTGACGAAGATCTGGCCCTTGCCGTTGCCGGAGGCGACGCCGAGGTCGGCCTCGCGGGCCTCGCCGGGGCCGTTGACGACGCATCCCATGACCGCGACGCGCAGCGGGACCTCCATGCCCTCCAGACCGGCGCTGACCTGGTCGGCGAGCTTGTAGACGTCGACCTGGGCGCGGCCGCAGGAGGGGCAGGAGACGATCTCCAGGCGGCGCTGCTTGAGGTTGAGCGCCTCCAGGATCTGGAGGCCCACCTTGACCTCCTCGGCGGGCGGGGCCGAGAGGGAGACGCGGATGGTGTCGCCGATGCCCTCGGAGAGCAGGGCGCCGAACGCGACGGCCGACTTGATCGTGCCCTGGAACGCCGGTCCGGCCTCGGTGACGCCGAGGTGGAGCGGGTAGTCGCTCTGGGCGGCGAGCTGGCGGTAGGCGTTGACCATGACGACCGGGTCGTTGTGCTTGACCGAGATCTTGATGTCGCCGAAGCCGTGCTCCTCGAAGAGGGACGCCTCCCACAGGGCCGACTCGACGAGGGCCTCGGGGGTGGCCTTGCCGTACTTCTTCAGGAGCCGCGCGTCCAGGGAGCCTGCGTTGACGCCGATCCGGATCGGGGTGCCGGTCTCGCCTGCCGCCTTCGCGATCTCCTTGACCTTGTCGTCGAACTGCTTGATGTTGCCGGGGTTCACCCGGACCGCCGCGCAGCCCGCGTCGATCGCGGCGAAGACGTACTTCGGCTGGAAGTGGATGTCGGCGATCACCGGGATCTGGGACTTCCGGGCGATCGTGGCGAGGGCGTCGGCGTCGTCCTGGGTCGGACAGGCGACCCGGACGATCTGGCAGCCGGACGCCGTCAGCTCGGCGATCTGCTGGAGTGTGGCACCGATGTCCGACGTACGTGTCGTCGTCATCGACTGCACGGAAACGGGCGCGTCACCGCCGACCGCGACCGAGCCGACCTGGATCTGTCGGCTGACCCTACGGTCGGCGAGCTTGGTCGGAACGGCCGGCATTCCGAGAGAAATCGCAGTCATGCGCTGTGCATCCCCAAGGTGTGGATCAAGGTCCCGATGTCGGCGGGCTCCGGGCTTCGAGGTTACGGCACCGGGGCCGGGAGAGCCGCACCGTATGGACAAGTCCATCCCAAGGTGACCGACCGGACACTACGGGTGTGCCCGGTGGTCACTTCCGGGACGGATGGGACGGCCCCTTGCAGGCGGCCCCTTGCCGAGGCTCAGCTGATCTTGACCGGATTCACGATGTCGGCCACCAGGACCAGCAGCGTGAAGCAGATGAAGAGTCCGGCGACCACATAGGCGACCGGCATCAGCTTGGCCACGTCGAACGGGCCCGGGTCGGGGCGCCGGAAGACCTTGGCCAGATTGCGCCGCAGCGACTCCCAGAGCGCGCCCGCGATGTGCCCCCCGTCCAGTGGGAGCAACGGCAGCATGTTGAACAGGAACAGCGACAGGTTGAACCCCGCGAGCAGGAACAGCATCATCGCGACCTGGTTCTGCGCCGGGATGTCGAGGTTCATCACCTCGCCGCCGATCCGGGCCGCGCCCACCACACCGACCGGCGAGTCGTCGGCGCGCTGGCCGTCGCTGAACGCCGCGTTCCACAGGTCGGGGATCTTGGAGGGCAGCGCGATGATCGCGTCGACGCCGTTCTCGATCATGTCGCCCATGCGCACGACGGAGTCGCCGAAGGAGAGCGGCACGATCTCGGTCTGGGCGGCGAAGCCGAGGTAGCCCGCCTTGATGTACTGGTCGGGGATGACGTCGCCCCGGGCGTCCTTCTTCGCGACGGCGTTCTCGCGCAGGACGGCGTTGAGGGTCACTTCCTGGCCGCCGCGCTCGACGGTGATGATGGCGGGGCCGATGGTCTTGCGGATGCGCTCCGAGAGCGTGGCCCAGTCATCGACCTTCTGCCCGTCGAAGGCGACGATCTTGTCGCCTTCCTTCAGGCCCGCGGCCTTGGCCGGGGAGACCGGGTCGGTGGCCTTGCAGGTGTCGCGCTTGTCGCTCTGCGAGATCACGCACTGCTGGACACCGGCGACCTCGGTGGTCTGCGTCTGGAATCCGAAGGTCATCGCGACGCCCATGAAGATGGCGACCGCGAGGATCAGGTTCATGAAGGGCCCGGCGAACATCACGATGACGCGCTTCCACGGCTTGCGCGTGTAGAACAGCCGCTTCTCGTCGCCGGGTTCGAGCTCCTCGTACGCGGCGGAGCGGGCGTCCTCGATCATGCCGCGCCACGGGGAGGTGGAGCGGGCTTCGAGGCGGCCGTCGGCGCCGGGCGGGAACATCCCGATCATGCGGATGTAGCCACCGGCCGGGATGGCCTTGATGCCGTACTCGGTGTCGCCCTTCTGCTTCGACCAGAGCGTCGGGCCGAATCCGACCATGTACTGCGGGACCCGGATGCCGAACATCTTGGCCGTGGAGAGGTGGCCCAGCTCGTGCCAGGCGATGGAGAACAGCAGGCCCACGACGAAGACGGCGATCCCCAGGACCGTCAGCAGGATCGAGGTCAGACTCATGCGCGCGCCTCCGCTGTCGCTTTCGCCGAGAGTTCCCGGGCCCGTGCGCGGGCCCAGGTTTCCGCTTCGAGGACGTCCGCGACGCTGAGCGGGGTTCCCTGGGCGGGGGTGCCGTGTTCGGACACCACAGCGGTGACCGTATCCATGATTCCGTTGAAGGGCAGCTGTCCGGCGAGGAAGGCGTCGACGCACTCCTCGTTGGCCGCGTTGAAGACGGCGGGTGCCGTGGAGCCGAGCGTACCGACGTGCCGGGCGAGGCCGACGGACGGGAAGGCCTCGGTGTCCAGCGGGAAGAACTCCCAGGTGGAGGCCTTGGACCAGTCGAAGGCGGGGGCCGCGTCCGGGACCCGCTCGGGCCAGCCGAGGCCGATGGCGATGGGTCCGCGCATATCGGGCGGGGTGGCCTGGGCGAGGGTGGAGCCGTCGGTGAACTCGACCATGGAGTGCACGTAGGACTGGGGGTGGACGACGACCTCGATGCGGTCGAAGGGGATGTCGTAGAGGAGGTGCGCCTCGATGACCTCAAGACCCTTGTTGACCAGCGTCGCGGAGTTGATCGTGATGACCGGCCCCATCGCCCAGGTGGGGTGGGAGAGTGCCTGCTCCCGGGTGACGTCGGCCAGTTCCTCGCGTGTACGGCCCCGGAAGGGCCCGCCGGAGGCGGTGACGACGAGCTTGCGGACGTCGGCGCGTTTGCCTGCCGCAAGCGCCTGGAAGAGCGCGGCGTGCTCGGAGTCGACCGGGATGATCTGGCCGGGGGCGGCGAGCGCCTTCACCAGCGGCCCGCCGACGATCAGCGACTCCTTGTTGGCGAGGGCGAGCGTACGGCCCGCCTTCAGCGCGGCCAAGGTCGGGGCGAGCCCGATGGAGCCGGTGATCCCGTTGAGCACGGTGTGGCAGTCGCTCGCGGCGAGGGTGGCCGCCGCGTCGGGTCCGGCGAGGAGTTCGGGGAGCGGCTCCCCGGCCCCGTACCGCTCACGCAGCGCCTCGCGCAGTCCTCCGACCGCGCCGGGGTCGGCGACGGCGACCGTGTTCACCCGCAGGAGGTGGGCCTGCTCGGCAAGCAGGGCGACCCGGCCGCCGGCGGCCGAGAGCGCGGTGACCCGGAAACGGTCGGGGTTGCGCAGGACCAGGTCGATGGCCTGGGTGCCGATGGACCCGGTGGAGCCGAGGATCACGAGATCCCGGCGGCCGTCCGCGGTGTCGAAGAGAAGATGCGGATCGGCGAGGGGGGCGGGGCTGTCGCTCATGCCCCCATTGTTGCCGCTCCGGCTGTGTGCGTGGACAGCGCGTCCCGGTGGGGCGGGGTTTCGGTGGGGAGGGGGGCGCGCCGGTCGTACGGTCGCGCCCCCTTGTAGTGGGTTACGGTCCGCTTGTAGTGGGTTACGGTCCGCCGGGCTCGGCGCACGGACTGCCGTCGGTCACGGCCTCGGGATCGGCGCACGAACTTTCGTCGGCTACGGGTTCCGGCTCAGCGGACCGGGCGGTGCTGGTTCTCCTCGGCCGAGGGACCGGGGGTGGCATCCGCGATCCAGGGGCCGTCGCCGCTGGGGTCGATGACGCCCTCCTCCAGCCAGGTGTACGTACCGGAGAGCACGCCCTCCACCACGCGCCGGTCCAGGTCGTCGGTGTTGGACCACAGCCGCCCGAACAGCTCCTCCACCCGGATACGGGCCTGCTCGCAGAAGGCATCCGCAAGCTGGTACGCCTCCCGGCCGTGCTCCCCGGCGCCCCGCAGATGCTCGGCGCGGACGCAGGCGGCACTCATCGCGAAGAGTTCGGCGCCGATGTCGACGATCCGGCCGAGGAACCCCTGTTTGGTCTCCATCCGCCCCTGCCAGCGGGACATGGCGTAGAAGGTGGACCGGGCGAGCTTGCGCGAGGAGCGCTCGACGTACCGGAGGTGCCCGGAGAGGTCACGGTGGCCGGACGGGCTGAACTCACCGTACGTACGAGGAAGCTGCCCGGCCCCGGTGACGAGCTGGGGCAGCCAACGGGCGTAGAACGCGGCGGCGTTGGCCCCGGCCTTGGCCTTGTCGGCGAGCGCCTTCTCCGGATCGATGATGTCCCCGGCGACCTTGAGGTGGGCGTCGACGGCCTCGCGGGCGATCAGCAGGTGCATGATCTCGGTGGAGCCCTCGAAGATCCGGTTGATCCGCATGTCGCGGAGCATCTGCTCGGCCGGGACGGCCCGCTCCCCCCGGGCGGCGAGCGACTCGGCGGTCTCGAAGCCGCGCCCGCCACGGATCTGGACCAGCTCGTCGGCGATCAGCCAGCCCATCTCGGAGCCGTACAGCTTGGCGAGGGCGGCCTCGATCCGGATGTCGTTGCGGTCCTCGTCGGCCATCTGCGAGGAGAGGTCGACGATCGCCTCCAGGGCGAAGGTGGTGGCCGCGATGAAGGAGATCTTCGCGCCGACCGCCTCGTGCTTAGCGACGGGCCGCCCCCACTGCTCCCGTACGGCGGACCATTCACGGGCGATCTTCAGGCACCATTTCCCGGCCCCGACACACATGGCGGGCAGCGAGAGGCGCCCGGTGTTGAGGGTGGTCAGGGCGATCTTCAGCCCGGCACCTTCGGGCCCGATGCGGTTGGCGGCCGGGACCCGGACCTGGTGGAAGCGGGTGACGCCGTTCTCGATGCCGCGGAGCCCCATGAAGGCGTTGCGGTGCTCCACGGTGACACCGGGTGCGTCGGCCTCGACGACGAAGGCGGTGATGCCGCCGGGGTGCCCCTCGGAGGCGGGAACGCGGGCCATGACGACCAGCAGATCGGCGACGACCCCATTCGTCGTCCAGAGCTTGACCCCATCCAGCAGATAATCATTCCCGTCGGGTACGGCGGTGGTGGCGAGGCGGGCGGGGTCGGAGCCGACGTCGGGCTCGGTCAGCAGGAACGCGGAGATGTCGGTGGTGGCCAGCCGGGGCAGGAAGGCGTCCTTCTGCTCCTGGGTGCCGAAAATCTTCAGCGGCTGCGGTACGCCGATCGACTGATGCGCCGAGAGCAGCGCCCCGATGGCGGGGCTCGCGGAGCCGACGAGGGCGAGCGCCTTGTTGTAGTACACCTGGGTGAGCCCGAGACCCCCGTACTTGGTCTCGATCTTCATCCCGAGCGCCCCGAGCTCCTTGAGCCCGTTGACCACCTCGTCGGGGATCTTGGCCTCGCGCTCGATCCGCGCACTGTCGACGTGCGCCTCGCAGAAGGCCCGCAGCCGAGCCAGGAACTCCTCACCGCGCCGGATGTCGTCGGGCGGCGGCAGGGGGTGCGGATGGATCAGGTCGAGCCGGAACCGCCCGAGGAACAGCTCCTTGGCGAAGCTGGGCTTGCGCCAGTCCTGCTCCCGGGCGGCCTCGGCGACGCGTCGCGCCTCACGCTCGGTGACCTTGGGCGCTTGGGGGACCTGGGGTGTGTTGTGTGGTGCGGACATGGGGACCTCACCTCGCCGCGCATCACCAGGACGGAGGGCCACCTGGGCACACGGACTGCTAGTCGCTGCCTACTGATCCGTATGTAACCCGTGTACCCGCTGCTCGGCACCTGCACCAGCCCTCGCGCACGAGGGGGCACCTGTTCCCTCAGCCGAGCCGGCCGAGCCGGCCGGGCCGCAGGAGCATCGGGTCGTAGACCGGGGACTCCGGGGCGTGCTTGATCCGGGCGTCGACCACCTCGTACCCCCATCGCGGGTACGCGCTGCGCGCGGGCTCGTTGTCCACGATGCACGTGAGAGTCGTCCAGGACTCCGGGCGCCCGTCGACCATCTCGTCGTGGAGCCGCCTGCCGATGCCCTGGTTGGCCGCCTTCGGGAGGACCATGAGCTCCCGCAGCCAGAAGACGTCACCGGCCGCTGCGGCCTGCTTGGCGTCGGCGGGCAGGTGGTCAGCGATCGATGCCCACCATGCACGGTCCGGCGTGAGCGTGACCCCGTGGACGTACCCGGCGAGGGAACCGTCGTCGAGACGCGCCGTGACGACCTCGAACCCGAGCATGGTGAAGGCGGCCGTAAGCCGGTCGGCGAAGGTCTCGACGGAGAAAAACGGATCGCCTTGGTAGGGCGGGACGCCGTACACCTCCGCGTATACGGAGGTCAGCTCATCGACGATCTCGTGCGCTGCGTCACCGTCGTGCCGGGCGAAGGTGAGGCCGGGCGTAGTGCGGGCGGGCATGCGGGGAGCTCCCTCGGCTGGGCGATGTGGTCGGTGAGCAGGTCGGTGGTGTGGATGTCGCGGAACCCGGCCCGATCGAGTGGACGGCGTCAGATGCACCCCGATGTCCACCAGCGTGCCGACGCCCAGGTGCACGTCCGGGTTCACCGTCGCGCACACGGTGTGCACGACGGCCTGGCCGAGAATCCGCTCCGCCATGTTCCGCACCATGGTGTTGTCCCGGAGGAGCGACGCAATCTACCGCTCCCCCGTCGATCGTCGAGTGGTGCGATGGAGCCCCGCGTCCCGGCCGCGCGGCGAACGCAGGGCAGCCGAGGGTGGGGGGGGAGTCCGTCAGGCCTGGCGCCGGGCGTCAGATCGCCTCTGCGACCTTCCGGAGCACGGCAACGCTCGCCGGGACGTCGTGGCTCAGGCGGACCGCGCGGTGAGGCAGCACCGCGAGGCGGGCCGTGACCTCCTCGCGGGCGCTCCGGCATCCCCCGCCGTCCACGCCCTGGGCCAGCTCGAAGACGTCCGGGTATCGGTCCTCCGTGGCCCCGGACATGAAGTCGGCCTCTCCCAGGGTCCGCGTACCGTCGACGGCGTCCGGAGCCGTATCGGCGTCGACCTGGGGGAAGAGGAGTCCGGCCGCCCGGCCGCCGGTGGCCAGCGGCACACCGAACAGACCGGGGAACTGGTCCGGGAACACCTGGACTTTCCGCTCACGCTTCCCGCTCTCCCACAGGGGCGTGCAGTCACCGGCGAGGAGGGCCGTCGTCACCGTGTCGTGCTGGGTCGGGTGGAAGGTGCCGCCCTCCCGCAGGTGGTCGCGCGCGGGAGCATCCCACCCGAGCGCCCGGACCAGGCCGAGGCCGAGCGCAGCGGCGGACGGCCAGGGCACCACCTCCACATCCCGTTCACCGGTAGGCCGGACCAGCACCCTGTCGTTGGCGAGGAGCTGCCAGCCGGACGAGGCCAGGAGCAGCGCGGTCGTGGTCTTCCCGGCCCCCTTGTCGCCGAACGCGAGGAGGGTGGCCCCGTCGTCGGGCCGGACCACGGCCGAGGAGTGGAGAACAGCCCACCCGTCTCGCAGGAGCTGACCTCGGATCACCTCACGGGCCAGGCGTGCGGCGGCCAGGGCGAGGGTCAGCACGTCGGCCCCGGAGAGTACGAGCCGGTCGGAGGACGGGGTCATGCGGTACGCGATCGCCTCGTCCGGCGACGTCGCGATGATGTCCTCCCCGTCACGGGCGACCAGCATCCTGTGCTTCGCGTACTCCACCTCTTCGGTGTGCCGCCCGTCGTGGACCTGGAGCGTCAGCTCCGCGTACTCGGTCGGGTCGACGTCCGCGACGAGGGCCGTGCCCGCGCACACCGACGCGGCCTCGACCGGGGAGGCGTTCCACCACGGTCCGAAGTAGCGTGCCGCCCAGTCCGTCACCTCCGTCCGGTTGCTCAGAACGGTGACGGCCGCCGTCGCGGCCTCAAGTCGGGTGGCGCTGATCATGCGGGGGTCCTCTCGGTGGGTGCGGGCAGGTGGGTGTAGGCGTCGCGGAGACTGCTCGCCGCAGAGTCCAGGCGCAGACGCTCGTATCGGTCGAGCGGGGGAAGGCACGGGGCGGCCCGGCCCCCGGTGAAGCGCAGCGGGACGCCGAGCCATACGTCCCCGTACGGGGCGGACAGCTCCTCGACGCCGTCGACCAGGCCGAGGACCTTGCGGAGCGTGGACAGCACGGCACCGGCCGGGCCGCAGCGCGTACGGCCGATCCCGGTCCGGATCAGCGTCGGCCGCTGCCGGAGGTCGTCCACGAACGCACGAGCGGGGGCCGTCACGGGGTGGCCGTCCACGGTCGTCGTGGACAGGCACGGCACCGCGCGGTCGCCGTGCTCCCCGATCACGTGTCCGCTCACCCGGTCCGGGGAGACGTGTGCATACCGAGCCAGGAGCAGCCGGTACCGGGCCGAGTCCAGATTCGACCCGATGCCGTAGACCCGGGCGCACCCGGACACCTCCGCGAACCGGCGGGCCATCAGGTCCACCGGGTTCGTCACGACGAGGACGCCGCCCCGGTACCCGTGCAGCTCACGGGCCAGGCGCCCCATGGCAGGGGTATTCGCCGTGGCGCCACCGCGTCGTACGTCCCGGGCCGCACTGTTCGTGAAGTCGGTGCGCAAGGCCACGATCACGGCGTCGCACCGGCGGAGGTCCGCGACCTCGCCTGCCTCGGCCCGGGTCCGTGACCGTGCGGACAGCGCCATGTCCTGGAGGTCGGCGGCCAGGGCGCGCGCCTGCTCCGTCCGCCGCGACACGACGACGAGCCGTCCGGGCAGCTCCACGGACACCAGCCCGGCCGCCAGGACCTGACCGACCGCTCCGGCTCCGACGAGGCCGACCACCGGCCCGTTCACCGCAGGTCCGGTGTGGTGTGCTCGACCTCGTGGAAGACGGCGTCGAGCAGCCCGGGCCCGGACATCGACCCGATGAGGAGGGCGCTCACCCGCTCCGCTACCGCCGCGATCCTGCGGGCCTGGGACGTCAACACCCGCTGGCTGGCCGTCAGCGGAAATCCGCGCGGTGCGTTCAGGCACGTGGTCAGGATGTTCACGATGTCCATCAGCCACAGGACCATGACCTCCCGAAGCTCGTCGCCCCGGTCGGACTTGGGCAGCGCCCCGAGGTACCGCCTCAGCGCGGACACCACACCCTCCGTGATCTGCCGCTCAGTGCGCGGCTCCTGATGGCACAAGGCCAACAGCAGCGACCGCCCGCACAGCTTCGCCACGTCCGGCTGCGGCCCGGCCGCCCACTGGATCGCGGGGTCGATGAACGTGAGGCGGCGGCCGTCGAGATGGACGTGCTCCGGCTTGAGGTCCCCGAACACGGCGGTCTTCTGTCGGGGCCGGATTGCCGCGGTGAGCCGCAGCAACCGGCGGACCGTGGTCCCGACCAGGCTGACGACCTCCAGGCGCTCGTGCTCCAGGAGACGGCTGTCCCGGCCGAGATCAGCCAGATACCGCGCCGCGGCAGGGCCCCGGACCTTCCGCAGGAACACATCCACGATCGACCGCTCGTTGATCGGCCAGGCCCCGCGCAGGTACGTCGTACCGGCCGGGCCGTACAGCTCCTTGAGGGACAGCAGGACCGAGTCAAGGAGCTCGGCCGTGTCCCAGGGGCGGGCCGTCATCTCCTCCGCGACCGTCGTCCCCGGCACGGCCCTCGTGAACAGGACCCCGGCGTGGAGCCCTGCCGTTTCACAGACCCGGGGGAGGCCGAGTTCCCGGAGGAACGCAAGGTGCTGCGCCTCCCGGCCTGTCAGCAGGTCGACGGAGTTGACGTACGGATGCTGTGCTTCCTGGACGTCCTCCCATGTCCCCCTCGCGCCGCGCAGGATGGACACCAGTGATGTGCTCAGCCATCCGTACTTCGCGAACAGCCCCTCGCCGCCCACCGTGACCCGGCAGACGTAGGACGTCACGCTCGGGCACGGTGAGCCGAGGAGCACGCCCCGGTCAGGCCACAGAGTCTCAGCCGCGCCGGCGCCGGCCCGGCGGCTCGTCTCGTACAACACGTCCGCGTCCACCACTGTGTCCCCGCTCGTGGTCAGCGTCATCAACCGCTCCGTCCTCGGGTTGTGTTCAGGTGTCGGCCACGCGCAGCGCAGCCGGGTCGGTACGGCTACGACTGGGAGATGCCGAGACAGATCGCCACGAGGAGCGAGGCCAGGGCCGCCCAGTAGAGGACCTGCTGCGTGCGCTCACTCACCGGGACCGCCCTTCAGCGGGCCGAGCGTGGCCCACACCCGCTTCCCCCACGGCAAGGAGTCGACGCCCCACTGGCCGCCGCTCAGCGCCTCCACGATCTCCAGGCCCCGCCCGGATTCCTGGTCGCTGCCCGCCGCGCACGGCGCCGGACACACCCTCGACCGATCGGCCACAGCCACGCGAACCCTGCTGTCGCCCAGGAGGGTCACCGTCACGCGGACCGCGTCTCGGGCCACGTGAAGAACCGCGTTCGCCATCAGCTCGCTCACGACGAGTTCGGCAGCATCACGAGCGTCGGCCTCGGCAACGCAGGTGCCCTCGCCGTGTCGTTCATCCATGCCCCCAGCGGCCATGCGGAGTTGTGACCCACGTCATGCAACCGGGAGATACCTTGGGTTGGACAGGACCGGTCAACACTCCATGCGTTTACCGGGTTTAACGCCCTGCTCGGGAGGGTGCACCCACCGTGACGAATACACGTGTGCGCAACGACAGACTCCGACTCGCCTTAGAGGAGGCATGTCTGACGTACGACCAGGCTGCCGCCGCCATCCGCGGCATCGCGGCCGAGGCGGGTGACGTCCTGCGGACGAATCGGTCTGCCGTGGCCCACTGGGTCGCCGGGCGACCGCCCTCCCCCTCAACGGCCGCATACATTGCGGAAGCCCTGTCCCGCCGCCTCGGGCGGCACCTCACACCGGCCGACTTCGGCTGGGAGGACCCCGGACACGGCAACGGGCTCGATGCCCGGCTCGGGTTGGGCATCGGGCCCGATCCTGTGGACGTCGTACGGCGAATCGGGGAGGCCGACATCAATCGCCGAAGGTTTCTGACGGGAGCGGCCTACAGCGTCGCCGGAGCGGCGCTCCCGCTCGGCATCGCCCACGCCGCCGAAGCAACTCACCGGTCGGCCACCCTCGGTGGCCGCAAGGTCGGCACGGCCGACATTGACGCCGTCCGGTCCATGCTCGCCGCGTTCACCGCGATCGACGAGCGACGGGGCGGGCTGCACGGCCGCCCCGCGATGGTGCAGTACCTCCGTACCGATGTCGCCGACCTCACCCGAGGCAGGTTCGCTCAGGAGAGCGTCCGGAGCGAAGCTCTCACAGCCGCTGGAGCGTTCGCGTTCCTCGCCGGATGGAAGGCATACGACGCCGGCGAGCACGGTCTGGCACAGCGCTACTACCTCCAGGCCCTCGGTCTGGCCCGCGAGGCCGACAACCCCCTGCACCAGGCGTGGGTTCTCCGGATCATGGCCCACAATGGACTTGACCTCTCCCAGCCGGACCACACCCTTGACCTTGCCGACGCCGCCCTCGACATCGCCAAGGGCCACGCCGGGCCCGGGATCCTGTCGATGCTCGTCATCTGCCGCGCCCGGGCCCTCGCGCACACCGGCCGGGGAACGGAAGCCGTCGCCGAAGTCCGCCGCGCCCAGGACCTGGCGATCCGGGGCGAGGTGGACGAGATGCCGTACTGGCTGACCTTGTCCGGTAAGCCACGCGCGGCCGTGGACACCCACGCGGCGAAGATTTTCCGGGCCCTTCGCGACCACCCCAACGCCGAGAAGCAGTACGCTGCCGCCGCGCGCAGCTACGGCAGTGCCAACGGAGGGGCCCTGTCCCGCATCACCGCCCTGTCGCTCGCCGCGCAGGGCAGGGAGCAAGCCGCTCAAGGCCACCTGGAAATGGCCTGCCGCACCTGGGAAAGAGCCGTCGGCGGTTTCGAAGGGGTCCATTCCGACCGAGCCGTCAAGCAGGTCGCCGGGATCCGCCGCCGGCTCGCCGTCTTCGAGCACCGCGGAGTCGGCGCGGCCGCCCAGCTCGACGAGCGGGCCCGGACCTGGCAGCTGGCCCACGCCTGACCCTGGGCATGTGGGTGCCCACCCGTCATCGGCGAACGGGGCACCTTCGCGGACCCTGACAAGCTCGTTAGGCGCGGGTATCGGACTCCCGAACCCAGTCGAGGTACCGATCGGCCCCCTCAATGACCGGCACCGCGCACAACTCCGGGTTGTCCCAAGGGTGCTGTTCCAGGAGGTAGGTCTCCAGCTCGGCGTACCGCTCCTTCGTCGTCTTGAGCAGGAGCTGCCACTCCTCCCCCGTGCCGTACTCCCCCAGGTGCCAGTAGACGCTGACGACGGGCCCCACGATCTGGGCGCCTGCCGCCAGCCGCTGCTGAACAGCCCCGCCCGCCAGGGTGACCGCTTCGTCCCTCGTCGCTGTGGCCGTGGATACCTGCACGCAATCAGTCATGGCCCGGAGCCTACGAGAGCACGCTCCGCCGTTCCGGCGGATTCGGCCGCAGAAGCGCCTCGGACCCCGCACGGACAGAAACGGCCGGAGCCCCCGCACAGTGGGCTCCGGCCGTTCTTCTCGCGTCCCCGTCCGCGCTCGCTGTCCAGGCGGGGGGGGCGCGGGCGGGGTGCGTCGGTGAGGTGTTACAGGGCGAGGCCCGTGAGGACCAGGACGCGCTCGTAGGTGTAGTCGTCCATCGCGTAGCGGACGCCCTCGCGGCCGACGCCGGACTGCTTGGCGCCGCCGTACGGCATCTGGTCGGCGCGGTACGAGGGGACGTCGCCGATGATCACGCCGCCTACCTCCAGGGCGCGGTGGGCGCGGAAGGCGGTCTGGAGGTCGTGGGTGAAGACGCCTGCCTGGAGGCCGTACTTGGAGGAGTTGACGGCGGCGAACGCCTCCGCCTCGCCGTCGACCTTCTGGAGGGACATGACCGGGCCGAAGACCTCTTCGCAGGCGAGCTGCACGTCGTCCGGGAGGCCCGCCAGGACCGTCGGGGCGTAGGTGGCTCCGTCGCGCTTGCCACCCGTGAGGAGTTCGGCGCCGCCCTGGACGGCCTCGTCGACCCAGGACTCGACGCGCTTGGCCGCGTCCTCGCTGACCAGGGGGCCGACGTCCGTGGTGGCGTCGGCCGGGTCGCCCGTGACCAGGGCCTCCACGGCGGCCACGATCTTCGGGACGAGCCGGTCGTAGACCGAGGCGTCGGCGATCACGCGCTGCACCGAGATGCAGGACTGGCCGCCCTGGTAGTTGGAGAAC
The DNA here is from genome assembly GCF_042750035.1 of Streptomyces sp. NPDC059452. NCBI lineage: Bacteria > Bacillati > Actinomycetota > Actinomycetes > Kitasatosporales > Streptomycetaceae > Streptomyces > Streptomyces sp. NPDC059452. The sequence continues at coordinate 194,050 of NZ_JBHYVE010000008.1, read as the reverse complement.
GTGGCGATCCGGGTCGCCGCCCAGTCCAGGTCCTCGTCCGAGGCGTAGTCGCCGAGCACGACCGCCGCGCCGTTGCCGCCCAGCTCCAGGGTGCAGTGCTTGCGCGGCACCGACTCCATGATCGCGTAGCCGACCGGGCCCGAGCCGGTGAAGGAGATGACCGGCAGCCGCTCGTCCTTGACCAGGGCGGGCATCTTGTCGTTCGGGACCGTCAGGACGGACCAGGAGCCCGCCGGGAGGTCCGTCTCGGCCAGCAGCTCGCCGAGGATCAGGGAGGAGATCGGGGTGGCCGGGGCCGGCTTCAGGATGATCGGGGCGCCCACGGCGATGGCCGGGGCCACCTTGTGGGCGCTGAGGTTCAGAGGGAAGTTGAAGGGCGCGATGCCGAGGACGGCCCCGCGCGGGAAGCGCCGGGTCAGGCCGAGGCGGCCCGTGCCGCCGAGGTCGGTGTCCAGGCGCTGCGCCTCGCCGCCGTTGAAGCGGCGGGCTTCCTCTGCCGCGAACCGGAACACGGAGATCGCCCGGCCGACCTCACCGCGCGCCCACTTGATCGGCTTGCCGTTCTCCGCCGAGATCAGCTGCGCGATCTCCTCGGTGCGCTCCCCCAGCCGCCGTACGACGTGGTCGAGCGCCGCCGCCCGTACGTGGGCCGGGGTCGCGGCGAACTCGTCGCGTACGGCGTGGGCGGCGGCTACGGCCTCCTCCACCTGGGCGTCGGTCGGCACGCTGACGGTGCCGACGAGGCGTCCGTCGTACGGGTTGGTGACGTCGAAGCTGTCGGCACCGGTGGCCTGGCAGCCGGCCACCCAGAAGGCGTGGGGCGAAGTCATGGAGGTTCCGGCCCTTCGGAGGTCATAGGAGGTGACGGAGGAGGTCGTCCAGGAGGTGATGAAGGAGGTCGTCCAGAAGATATGGCCTACATCGTGGGCGCCCGGGAGGCTCCCCTCCGTCTCCACGGTAGGGCGGGGAGGCCGCGATCGCTTTTATCCGAGGTGGAGTGGGGTGGGCGTCCGCTGCTCCGAATTGGCGGGGGCGACGTCCGGACCGGGCTTCCGCGTACGCCGCCGGAGCAGATCCGGTACGAGGGTGAGCAGGCCGGTCACCGCCAGGGCCGTGCCCAGCCAGAGCGGGGCCCGCAGGCCGAAGCGGTCCAGGCCCAGGCCGCCCAGCGCGGAGCCGAGCACCACGCCGAAGGTGATGAACGAGGTGTGCACGGTGTTGACGAGCGGGCGGGCGTTGCCGGTGCGCTGGACCCGGGTGACCAGGGCCGGGTTCATGGTGACCCCGACCAGTCCGACGCCCAGCATGCAGAGCACCGCCCCCGCCTCGAACCGGGCCAGCAGGGCGAACCCGGCCAGGAACACCGCGTTCAGGGAGAGGCCGACGAGCAGGACGGGGAGGGTGTGCCGGTCCGCGAGCCGGCCGACCACGGTGTTGCCGATCACGGTGGCGGCGCCGTACGCCAGGAGCAGCAGCGGGACCGCGCCCGGGGAGAAGCCGGTGAGCCGGGTGAGGATCGGGTTCAGGTAGCTGAAGGCGGAGAAGGTCGCGCCGATGACCATCGTGCTGGTCAGCAGCGTGAGCCAGAGCCGGGGGGCGCGGAAGGCCGTCAGCTCGGCGCGGAAGGTGCCGCTGCCCTCCGGGCGGCCCGTCCGGGCCACGCCGATCGCGGTGCAGAGAGCAGCGAGGGCCGTCAGCGCCGAGATCGCCCAGAACGCGGCCCGCCAGCCGTACCGTTCGCCGGTCAGGGTGGCCAGCGGCAGCCCCAGCAGGGTGCCGAGCATCAGCCCGTTGAGGATGACCGCCACGGCCCGGCCGCGGACCTCGGGGCGGGTGAGCTGGGAGCCGAGCGAGATCGCGACGCCGAAGAAGGCCTGTGAGGCGACGCCGGTGATGATCCGGGCGACCACCATCTCCGCGTAGCCGGAGGCGGTGGCGGCCAGCACATTGCCCGCGAGGAAGACCGGGAAGAGGACCATGAGCGCGGTCTTGGGCGGGAGCCGCAGCAGGGCGACGGAGAGCAGCGGTCCGCCGAACGCCATGGAGAGGGCGAAGACCGTGATCAGGTAGCCGATCTGCGGGACGGTGACACCGAGGCCGTCGGCCATCTGTGGCATCAGGCCTGCGACGACGAATTCACTGGTGACCATGGCGAAGATGCCGAAGGCCAGGACGTGGACAGCACGAGGCACGGAGTTCCCCCGGAAGTTGGTTTTGTATTGATTGGTTCAAAACTTGGGCATGGGTGAGACGCGCCCCGGTTCGGCACGTGAGGACCAGCGGGCCGGCAGGTCAGCAGGTCAGTGGATCAGCGGGCCAGTCGATCAGTGGATCAGCGGGTCAGGGCGTCCAAAGTCGTGTCCGCGACGGACTGGACCGCGGCCCGGTCGGCGCCCCCCTGCGCCGCGATCCGCATACCCCCGACGACAGCGTTGACGTACCGGGCGAGGGCATCGGAGCCCCGCGCGGAGGCGATCGATCCGTCGCGCTGCCCGGCCGCGATCACGGCGGACAGCGTCCGCAGCCTGCGGGCGGCGTCGCGGTCCAGGAGGCGGGCCGCCTCCGGGTCGCGGGCCGCGAGCTCGACCGTGCTGTTGACGCCGAGACAGCCCAGGCTGCGGCCGTCGGGGCGGTGGTCGAACTCATCGGCCACGATCTTGTCGAGCAGCGCGCGGACCCGCTCGCCCGGCGGGCGCGACACGTCCTCCAGTACGGCTTCCTGGGCGTCGGCCATGGTGTCCAGGTAGCGCGCCAGCGAGCGCGCGAACAGCTCGCGCTTGCTCTGGAAGGTGTTGTAGATGCTGCTGCGCCCCAGCCCTGTGGCGGTGCACAGGTCCTGGGTGGAGGTGGCCTCGTAGCCGTACTCCCAGAAGGTGCGCATCGCGGCGTCCAGGGCCCGGTCCTCGTCGAACTGCCTCGGTCGGGCCATGGCAGCACTCTAGGGTTTTGGAACGAGTGATGCAATACCGGGCCGGTACGGTGGCTCAGTCCTCGGCCGGTGCCGCCGCGTCCGTCGCCTTCAGCGCCAGCCACAGCTCCATCCGGACGTCCGGGTCGTCCAGTGAGCGGCCCAGGATCTCCTCCACCCGGCGCATCCGGTAGCGCAGGGTGTGCCGGTGTACGCCGAGGTCGGCGGCGGCCGCGTCCCACTGGCCGTGGCGGGAGAGCCAGGCGCGCAGGGAGGCCACGAGGTCGCCGCGGCCCTTGGCGTCGTGCTCGTACAGGGCGCGGAGCATGCCGTCGGCGAAGGCCCGTACCGCGTCGTCGGCGAGGAGGGGCAGCACCGAACCGGCTGCCAGCTCCTCGTGCTCGACCAGGGCCCTGCCCCGGCGGCGGGCGACCGAGAGGGCCTGCTCCGCCTGCTTGTACGCGGCGGAGACCGCGATCGGGCCGCAGGGGGCGGAGAGGCCGACCACGACGTCGCTGTCGTCCGGCCCCGCCTCGCGCGGGGCGCGGTCGTCCTGGGCCTCGGCGTAGGCCGCGCAGGCGGCGACGACCGTTCCGCCGTCGGCTGCCAGGACCACGACGCGTTCGCCCTCGGGGACCATGAGCAGCGCCTCGCCGGAGCGGGCGGCGGCGGCCTCCATCGTCTCGGTGAGCAGCTCGTACGCGGCGGGCGCGGCCGTCTCCGCGATCAGCAGCCGGAAGGGGGCGTCGAGCAGTCCGCCGTACAGGTCTCCGGCGACCGCCCGTGCGTGGTCGGGCTGGCCCGCGAGCAGCATGCGCAGGACGGCGGCGCCCAGGCGCTGTTCGGCGCCCTGGAGGGAGCGGGAGCGGGCGGTGGTGAGGGTGAGCAGGGCAACGGCGGAGTTCACGGCGTACCGCTCGGCGGTGCCGAGGGCGGCGCCCGTACCGACGGCCAGCGCGCCGCGCGCCCGGCGGCCGGTGCCCAGCGACTGGAGCTCCACCCGGTCCTCGTTGTCGCCGACGACGACGCTGGCGGGGGCGGGGCGGTCCCGGAGGCGTTCGACGTCGGGGGTGAGGCGGGCGGCGCGGCGGGCGGCCCAGTCGGGGGCGGCGGCGAGCACCGCGCCGGAGGTGTCGTACAGCGCGGCCCAGCCGTCGACGTGGGCGGCGAGACGGGCGAGGAGGTCGGCCGGGCCGTCCCCGGAGAGCGCGGCCTTCGTCAGCTCGCGCTGGGCCTCGAAGCCTGCCGTGACCGCGCGGTACTGGTCGGCGGCGATGGCGGCGGAGACGGCCTTGCTGATGGCGAGGAACGGGGTGCGGCGGGGGACTTCGAGGAGGGGCAGGCCTGCTTCCTCGGCGGCGGCGACGAGGGCGGTCGGGATGTCCTCGTAGTTCACGCCGACCCCGAAGCCGACCCCGGCGACCCCGGCACCGGCCAGCCGCCGTACGTACCGCCGCATGGACTCGGCGTTCTCGGCGTCCAGGTTGGTGGCGGTGACGAGGAGGAGTTCACCGCCGTCCATGTACGGGACGGGGTCGGCGAGCTCGCTGGCGTGGGCCCAGCGCACGGGGGTGTCGAGCCGGTCCGCGCCCGCCCGCACGGTGAGCTTGAGCGCCGAGTGCTGGACGAGCGAGGCGAGCGTAGGGGGCATGGGACCGGAAACCCTTGAGGTCGGTGACGTCCGGCCGGTGGCGCGTCGCGCGTTGCGCCTGCCGGAACGGTGTGCATTACGCCGTCCCGTATGAACGGCTGTCACCGATTCTGCCAGGGCGGCAGAGTTCCTGTAACCGCTCTCAGCCGCCCCCGCCTCGCGAGGGGCCTTTCTCAGCCGCCCAGCTCCACCAGCAGCGGTGGCGCGTGCTCGCCGTCGACCGTGGCCAGCCGGATCACCGCGTGCCCGGCGGGGACCGCGTACGCGAGCTCCGAGGCCGACCAGCGCTCCTTCTCCACCTGCCGTACGGTCACCGCGTCCGTGGTCACCGCCTTGCCCGTGACCAGCTTGCGCAGGGCGTGCAGGGCGCGGGTGAACGCCTGGTCGGCGAAGACGGTGTGCTGGGCGACCTCGCGGGTCTCCACCCACTCCTTGCCCCAGGCCTCGGCGAACCGTTTGCCGTCCCAGGTGGTGATGCCGGAGAAGGCGGCCGTGCAGCCGACCGCGCCGAGGAGTGGGGTGTGCAGGGCCTCGGGCACGTCGTCGACGGTACGGAGGGTGAGGACGGCCCCCGCGTTGACCGAGCGCAGCCGGCGGATGCCGCGTACGGTCTCGGCGGTCACCGCGTGGGTCGCGTCGTCCAGGACCAGGCCCGCGAAGAGCGTGGTGTCGGTACGGGCCGCGGTGATCGCGGTGAACTGGGCGAGGAGCAGCCGGGTGAGCAGGCGCGAGGCCTCGGCGTGGCCGCGCTCCGGCAGGTCGACGCGGACCCGCAGCGGGTACTGGCCGAGCGAGCGCAGCGCGAAGGGGCGGGCGTCGGGGCCGGTGGCGAAGAACCCGGCGAACGCGGGCCGGTCCAGCAGCGCGACCCGGTCCGCGAGGGCCGGGGCGGGGTCGCCCGCCCCACCGGCCTGGCGGGCCCGGGCGTCCAGTTCGCGGAGCATCGCGTGATGTCCGGCGGCTTCGAGGGGGGCGCGGAGCGCCGCGAGTGCGCCCGGACCGCCGTCGAGCAGTTCGCGCAGCTCCGGTACGGAGGGGAAGTGGCCGTGGGCCGTCCGGTACGGGCCCAGCAGCTGGGCCAGGACGGTGGCGGCACGGCGGCTGTCCAGGCTGCCGACATCGCCGACGAGCCCTTCCGCGAGGACGGCGGCGGCCTCGTCGGGGTCGGTGGTGCCCCCGTACAGATCGAGGTCGTGGGCGGAGGCCGGGTTGCCGACGCGTACGACGACGTCGAAGGCGTCGTCCGGGCCGAGCGGTGCGCCCGCGCCGCCGACGGCGAGGACGGCCGCCTGTCCGGCCAGGGCGCGCAGCCCGAGGGCCTCGACGACGGGCCGCACCAGCCGGGCGGACTTGCCCGCGCCGGGCGGCCCCACGGCCAGCAGCGAGGTGCCGAGCAGCGTCGGGTCCAGGGCGAGGCCGGTGGTGCGGCGGGCGTAGGGGTTGTGCGGGTCCTCGGCGCAGCGGCCGATCCTGACCTGGCCGGTGAGCACGTCGTGGCGGGCGGTGCGGCGGGGCAGATCGCGGTCGCCGGAGGGGTGCGGGGCGGCCGCTCCCCCGGTGCGCAGGACGGCTTCGGCGAGCGGGGCGAGCCGGTCGGGGCTCCGGGTGGCCCGCGCCCAGGCGTGGCGCAGCCGGGCCACGTCCACGTCGTTCATCCGGCCGGTGCGGACCTCGGCGGTGAGGGTGTCCGCCGCGTCGGTCCACCCGGCGGCACGCAGCTCGGGCCACTGGTCGGCGGAGGTCGCGGTGGCGGGGGCCGTGGTGTCGTCGGCCGGGGCCGGTGTGCCGCTCCCCCGGCCCGCGGGGAGCAGCTCGCGCCAGCGGCCGAGGCGGGCGAAGGGGTACAGGACGGCGGCGGCGATCACCGCGTAGACGACGTTGGCGACGGCCTGGCTCTGGTAGATCTCACCGCCACCGACGGCGGCGACCAGCACGAGGACCGGGGCGGCGACCGGCAGGGTCCCGTTCCAGACGAGCAGCAGTGTCAGGCCCGCCGCGACGGCCGTGGCGACGGCGAGGAACGGCTGGCCCCGGCTCGCCACATGGCGGCGGAAGATCTCGGACCAGTTGCCGAGGCGGCCGCAGCCGTAGACCAGCAGCCCGAAGAGGAGCGCCTCGTACACCGCGAGGGCGCGGACGCCCTCGATGGTGCGGGCGCCGCCGGAGACTCCCGGGTTCCACCACTCGCCCGGGGTGAAAAGCTTCAGGGGGACGAGCCGGTAGGGGAGGTAGCCGTTGCGCCAGAGGGACCAGAGGAGGAGGGCGGAGAGGAGGGAGATGAGGGCGCCCACGAAGAGGGAGCGGTCGGAGACCCCGTCCCCCTGCTCGGGCGGACGCGGGGTGAACCCGAACCGCCAGACACCCGGCGCCTGCGGGGGGCGGGGCGTCCGCAGCCAGGCATCGAGGGCGGGGGCCCCGGCGGGGGGCTGCTCGACGGGGGGCGGTGGTGGGGAGGCGGGGCGGGCGGGGGGTGGTGCGGCGGACGTCGGCGAGTGGGTCCACGCGGAGACGTGGGCGGGCGGCTGGTGGGGGGACGGCTGCTGGGCGGGTGCCGTACGCCCGGGCGGCTGCTGGGCGGGTGCCGTACGTCCGGGCGGCTGGTCCCCCGGCGCCGTACCCCCGGGCTGCACGCCCCCCGGCCCCCGCGGCGCCCCCGTCGGCCGTGGCGGCACCGTCGGGCCGGGCACCCTGTCCGCGTTCGTGCTCCGTGTGCCCTCGTCGTCCATGAACCACTGCCCCCTTGACCTGCCGGTCCGTCCGCTGCCCCGGTCAATCTAGTGCGCGCGCACGGGGAGTTCAGCAACCCGCCCGAACAGTGACCGTCCCGGCCCGGACCGGACCCGCATCGCACCAGGTCGGCAGGGGGTCGGCCGTCATCTGTCCGCGACGGACAACGACACGCACCCATCACTCCCGATCGGAGCATGCCCGGGCACACCCCCCGCCCCTAGCCTGCGAGGAGAAGAGCGTCCGAAACACCCCCCAGGAGCCCCTCATGACCGCAATTCCGCAGGAGCGCCGCGTCGTCACTGCCATCCCCGGCCCCAAGTCGGCCGAGCTCCAGGCTCGCCGTCTCGCCGCCGTCGCCGCAGGTGTGGGCTCCACCCTGCCGGTCTTCACCGCCCGCGCGGGTGGCGGGATCATCGAGGACGTGGACGGCAACCGTCTGATCGACTTCGGCTCCGGCATCGCCGTGACCTCGGTCGGCGCCTCCGCCGAGGCCGTCGTACGCCGGGCCACCGCGCAGCTCGCGGACTTCACCCACACCTGTTTCATGGTCACGCCGTACGAGGGGTACGTCGAGGTCTGCGAGCAGCTCGCCGAGCTGACGCCGGGCGACCACGCGAAGAAGTCGGCGCTGTTCAACTCGGGCGCCGAGGCCGTCGAGAACGCGGTGAAGATCGCCCGCGCCTACACCAAGCGCACCGCCGTCGTCGTCTTCGACCACGGCTACCACGGCCGGACGAACCTCACGATGGCGCTGACGGCGAAGAACATGCCGTACAAGCAGGGCTTCGGCCCGTTCGCGCCCGAGGTCTACCGCGTCCCGGTCGCCTACGGCTACCGCTGGCCGACCGGCGCCGAGAACGCCGGTGCCGAGGCGTCCGCGCAGGCCATCGACGCGATCACCAAGCAGATCGGCGCGGAGAACGTCGCCGCGATCATCATCGAGCCGGTGCTCGGCGAGGGCGGCTTCATCGAGCCGGCCAAGGGCTTCCTCCCGGCGATCGCCCAGTTCGCCAAGGACAACGGCATCGTCTTCGTCGCCGACGAGATCCAGTCCGGCTTCTGCCGCACCGGCCAGTGGTTCGCCTGTGAGGACGAGGGCATCGTCCCCGACCTGATCACCACCGCCAAGGGCATCGCGGGCGGTCTGCCGCTCTCCGCCGTGACCGGCCGCGCCGAGATCATGGACGCCGCGCACGCGGGCGGTCTGGGCGGTACGTACGGGGGCAACCCGGTCGCCTGCGCGGGTGCGCTCGGCGCCATCGAGACCATGCGCGAGCTGGACCTGAACGGGAAGGCCAAGCGGATCGAGGAGGTCATGAAGGACCGCCTCGCCCAGATGCAGGCCAAGCTCCCCAACGGCGACATCATCGGCGACATCCGCGGCCGCGGCGCCATGATCGCGATCGAGCTGGTGAAGTCCGGCACGAAGGACCCGAACCCGGAGGCGGCCGGCGCGCTCGCCAAGGCCTGCCACGCCGAGGGCGTCATGGTCCTCACCTGCGGTACCTACGGCAACGTGCTGCGCTTCCTGCCGCCGCTGGTGATCGGTGAGGACCTGCTCAACGAGGGCCTGGACGTCATCGAGCAGGCGTTCGGCACCCTCTGATCCCTCGAACCCGGGAGCGGGCGGACGCGGCTTTTCGCCGCGGCCGTCCGGCATCCGGGTGAGGGCCTGTGAAGAAGGTGTGCGGGGCCGATGGCGGGTGGCGGTTGCGGCTGTCGGCCGCCCCGCCACTGCCGTACGGTTTCTGCAGATGAGAGAAACACATCGCCCGCAGGAAACCGCGGGCGGTTCCGGGCCGGGGCATCCCCTGCGCCGTCCCGGGCGTGCCTTCGCGCACGGCACCGGAGCCTCCGGCTCCGGGACTCCTCACCGATCGGACGGCCGCCCGCCCCACACCCCCCGGGGCGCGCGGCGACCCGGTCCCGCCAGCCATCCCGGAACAACCCCCCCTGTTCCCGGGTGGCCGGCCTCTCTCCTTCTCGCCCTCCTGGTGACGCTGTTCGCGCTGATCACCTGGCAGGTGGCGGCCGAGGGACCGCTGCTCCGGCTGGACGAACGCGTCGGCGGCAGCCTCTTCGAACGCGGCCCGGCGGCGCTGACCCAGCTCCTCTCCGACCTCGGCGGGGTGCCGGTGGCGCTCCCGGTGCTCGTCTGCTCGATCGCGTACGCACTGTGGCGCGGCGCCCGCAGGCTGCCCGTGTACGCGGCCCTCACCATGGCGGCCGTGCCCGCGCTGGTGATCCCGCTGAAGGTGGCCACCGCCCGGCAGGGCCCGCTGACCGAGGCGGTCAACTACTACCCGTCGGGTCATACGGCGACGGCCGCGGTGGCGTACGGGGCTTCCGCCCTGCTCCTCCTCGCCGTCCCCCGCCCGTCGTGGCTGCGCGCGTGGCTGCCGCCCGCCGCCGCCGTGCTGCTGACGGCGGCGACGGGCGTCGGTCTGGTGCTGCACGGCTACCACTGGCCGCTGGACGTGCTGGCGAGCTGGTGTCTGGGGCCGGTGCTGCTCGCGCCCCTGTGGTGGGTCAGCCGCCGTCGGCGGAGCCGCCCTCCAGGAGAGCCGCGAGCCACTCCGTGAGCTCCGGGGTGTCGTGGCCGATCGTCGCGAAGTGGATGCCGAGCGGCTCGTCGGCGGGGACGGCCCCGGGCTCGTACCGCCGGTAGAGGACGTTCGCGCGCGATCGGTTCGTCTCGGTCAGCTCCTCGACCAGGGCATCGGTGCCCAGCAGGGGTGCGGGGTCGGCGCTGACGCGTTCGTCGTCGGCGGCCTGGGTGATGCGGACCGGGACGGTGATGGGGAGGTCCGGGTTCATCGCCGCCACCTGGCGGTCGAACTTGGCCTGGTGGGTGTTGGGGGCGGCGGGATAACCGGCCCTGAACTGCTCGTTGCCCTGGATGCCGCCCCAGGAGTCGGGGCGGCTCAGACCCGCGCGGGAGCGGTCCCGTACATGGGGCCAGAGCTCCTGGAACGCCCGGGGCGCGAGGACCTGCTCCGGGTCGATCGTGGGGTCGCCGCCGATGGCTCCGGCCAGGAGGAGCGGGGTGAACGCGAAGCCGCTGTTCACCTGGTCGAAGAGGGCTCCGGCCCGGACCAGGCCCAGGAGGTGGTTGGCGGGGGCGATGGCGGCGACACCGGCCAGCCCTTCGACCCGGCCGGGGGCGTGGTGGGCGGCGAACAGGGCCGCCTGGCCGCCCTGGGAGTGTCCGACGATCGCGTACCGCTCCCCGATCTCCCCGGGAAACAGCCCGCGCGCGGCCGTCACGATGTCGAGGACGCCCATGGCCTCGGAGCGGCCGCACAGGTACGGGTGCAGATGCTCGGCGGTCCCGGTGCCGAGCGCCTCGTAGTCCGTCATCGCCACGGCCCACCCCTGGTCCAGGAAATGGCCGAGAAGGGTGAGCGGATAGGCGTTCATGGGGGAGGCCCCGGTGTCGCCCCGGTCCCGCGAGGGCGCGCACCGGTTGGCCGCGCCCACCGTGCCGTGGGCCCAGCTGATCAGCGGGTAGCCGCCCTCGGGGACGGGGTGGGCGGTGCGGTCCGGCAGGGCGACGATCCCCGAGGTGGCGACCGGGCCGCCGTCGACGCCCTCCGACCGGTGGAGGACCAGCCAGTTCTCCCCGCCGGGTACGGCGGCGGCGGGGTTGTCCAGGCGGCGCACGTGGATCGGGTCGCCGGGGGCGCCGTCGGGCAGCGGGATCGGCGGGGTGTAGAAGTCGTCCCCTGCGGGGGCGTCCGCCGCGAAGGCCTTGAGGGAGGGAAGGGAGGAACCGGTGCTCACACGCTGTCCTTTCTCGGACGCGGCGGGCGGGCGCGATGCGCTCTCCCGCCGCGTCGGGCGTCTTGGTCACCCTAGGACGGCATGGATGATGCCCGTCGCCGCGATCCTCTTCACCCCGGCGACGGGCATCGGTCTGGTGGGTTGCCTCAGAGGCGTCTCAGCGACCGAAGTAGGTGTTGAAGTTGCGGGAGAACTCCCAGTTGTTGAACCGGTCCCAGTTGATCGACCAGGTCATCAGTCCGCGCAGATCCGTCCAGGTCCCGTGCGTCTGGTAGGAGCCGCAGTCGGTCTTCTTGATCAGGCAGTTGAGCGCCTTGTTGACCTCGGCCGGTGAGGTGTGGCCGTTGCCCGCGTGGGTGGAGGCCGGGAGGCCGATGGCGACCTGGTCGGGGCGCAGGCCCGGGAAGACCCGGCTGGTGTTGCCCGCGACCGGGAAGCCGGCGAGCAGCATGTCCGTCATGGCGATGTGGAAGCCCGCGCCGCCCATCGAGTGGTACTGGTTGTCGAGCCCCATGATCGGGCCCGAGTTGTAGTCCTGGACGTGCAGCAGGGTCAGATCGTCGCGCAGGGCGTGGATGACCGGCAGGTAGGCGCCGGCGCGCGGGTCCTGGCCGCCCCAGGGGCCGGAGCCGTAGAACTGGTAGCCGAGCTGGACGAAGAAGGTCTCGGGCGCCATCGTCAGGATGAAGTCGGCGCCGTACTTCGCCTTGAGGGTCTTCACCGCGGAGATCAGGTTGACGATCACCGGCGAGGTCGGGGCGCGGAAGTCGGTGTCCCCGGTGTTCAGCGAGAGGGAGTTGCCCTCGAAGTCGATGTCCAGGCCGTCGAGTCCGTAGGTGTCGATGATCTGCGAGACCGAGGTGACGAAGGCGTCCCGGGCGGCGGTGGAGGCGAGCCGCACCTGGCCGTTCTGGCCGCCGATGGAGATCAGGACCTTCTTGCCCGCCGCCTGCTTGGCCTTGATGGCGGCCTTGAACTCCGCCTCGGACTCCACGTTCGGGCACTCGGTGACCGGGCAGAGCGAGAAGCGGATGTCGCCGGAGGTGACGGTGGTGGGCTCACCGAAGGCGAGGTTGATGACGTCCCAGGAGTCGGGCACGTCCGCCATGCGGGTGTAGCCGGAACCGTTGGCGAAGCTGGAGTGGAGGTAGCCGACGAGCGCGCGGGCCGGGAGCTTGTTGTCCCCGCCGTCGCCGCCCTCGGCGGTGGTCGCGGTGACGGCGGCCGACTTCGCGGACTCACCGGCCGCGTTGGTGGCGGTGACCTGGAAGCTGTACGGGGTCGAGGCGGCCAGCCCCGTCACGGTGGCGGCCGGACCGGTGACCGTGGCCACCTTCGTACCGCCTCGGTAGACGTTGTAGCCGGTCGCGCCCGAGACGGCGTTCCAGGCGAGGGCGACCGAAGAGGAGGTGAGCGCGGTGGTCCGCAGGCCGTTGGGAACAGCCGGGACGACCACGGGGTCGCCGCCGGGGCCGATGAGGGTGAGGTCGTCGACGTAGTGGGCGGGGGTGCCGTACCAGCCGTGGGTGTAGATGCTGACGGAGGTGGTGTTGGGGCCCGTGGTGAAGCTGGTGCTGAGCTGCTTCCAGGCGCCGGAGGACTGGGTCCAGGTGGAGACGTCGGTGGTGCCGGTGCCGGTGGCGCCGAGGTAGACGTAGCTGCCCTGCACCCAGGCGCTCAGCGTGTAGCGGGAGTTGGGCCTGACCGTGACGTCCTGGGAGCACCTTGCGTTGTCCTGGCCCGCCGGGGTCGCCTTCAGCGCCGCCGTACCGCCGTGTACGGGAGTGGAGACGACCGACCCGCTGGCCGCGCTGCAGCTCCAGCCGTCGAGGCCCGCCTCGAAGCCGCCGTTGCGCGCCACGTCCACGTCGGCCGCGCTGGCTGCCGGTGCCGTGGCGACCAGGGCACCGGCAGCGAGCACCGCGGCCGTACAGGTGGCCAGAAGTCCGGAAAATCTGACGGTTGGTCCGGTGCGTCCCACAACAGCCTCCGTGCAGGGGGGAATTGGGTGTGGCGTGCGCACAACATGGTCCAGACCAATGAGGTTGTCAAGACCTCTGGCAGTGGGTCACCCCTCTTCGCGGCCGTCCTGGGCGGCGGCTCCGGCCGCCTCGTGCATCGCCAGCTCCAGGAGCCCCGCGTCGGTGAGGGTCCCCGAGCCGTCGGGCGGGATCAGCCAGCGCACTCCCCCGGCCGCCCGGCCCGGATGCGGGACGACGATCCAGGTGCCGGGTCCCGCGCCCCGGATGCCGGTGCCGAGCCAGCGGGACGCGGTGCCGGGCGGGACGAAGAAGCCCATACGGGCTTCGCCGAAGTCGGCGAGGACCGGTCCCGGCCGGTCGATGAGACGGGTGAGCACGTCGAGCGTCGGATGGCCCAGCTCACCCGGGAGAATCAGCACGTCCCAGCGCTTGCCGGCGGGGAGGAGCGCGATTCCCTGCGGATTGCGCTCCCACTCCCACCGGCAGGCGCCGGGATCCGGTGCCACCGATGTGAGCCACTCGACCGCGGCCCTGGTCTCCGAGCCAGCCATGACCAGCCTCCCGTTGGTGTGGAGAACACCGGCAGGGTTCCGCCGGTGCGTACACGGACGAGAGAGCGTCGGGCCCGGACTATGACGCGGCTTGGGGCTACTTGTTGGTAGTGAGGTGGGTCACACAGTTGGGCGGGGTGTCAGCTGTCGAAGCCCAGCCCCAGCTTGTCCATGGCCTTCAGCCAGAGATTGCGGTGTCCCCCGTTGGCGTCGGCGCGGGCGAGGGACCGCTTGGTGATCTCGATCCCGGCCCAGGCGAACGGCTCCGGCGGGAACGGCATCGGCTTGGAGCGGACCATCTCCAGCCGGGTCCGCTCGGTCTCCTCACCGGCAAGGAGATCGAGCATCACATCGGCCCCGAAACGCGTCGAGCCGACACCGAGACCCGTATATCCGGCGGCGTACGCGACCCGCCCCTGATGGGCGGTTCCGAAGAAAGCCGTGAAGCGGGAACACGTATCGATCGCACCGCCCCAGGCGTGCGAGAAATTCAGCCCGGAAAGCTGCGGAAAACAGTCGAAGAACTGCTCCGCGAGCTTGATGAACGTCTCCGGCCGCTGGTCCAGATCGGCGCTGAGCTTTCCGCCGTACGGATAGATCGCGTCGTATCCGCCCCACAGGATCCGGTTGTCCGCGGAGAGCCGGAAGTAATGGAACTGATTGGCGCTGTCGCCCAGTCCCTGGCGCCCCTTCCAGCCGATGGATTCGAGCTGCCCGGGGGTGAGCGGCTCGGTCATCAGCGCGTAGTCGTAGACCGGCACGGTGTACGGGCGGACCCGCTTGACGAGCGAGGGGAAGATGTTGGTGCCGAGCGCGACCCGGCGGGCGAAGACCCGCCCGTACGGCGTACGCACCGCCATCCCCGGGCCGGAGCGCACCAGGTCGAGGCCGCGGGTGTTCTCGTAGATCCGAACGCCCAGCTCCCGACAGGCCCGCTTCAGGCCCCAGGCGAGCTTGGCCGGGTGCAGCATCGCGACACCGCGCCGGTCCCAGAGGCCGCCGAGGAAGGTGGGCGAGTCGACCTCGGCGCGCAGGGCCTCGCGGTCCAGGAAGTCCACGCCGGTGATGCCGAGCGCGACGAGCTCCTGGTGCCATTCCCGCAGCTCTTCGAGCTGGTGGGGCTCGGTGGCGACATCGATCTCACCGGTCCGCTCGAACTCGCAGTCGATGCCGTAGCGGGCGACGGCGGCCTCGATGGCGTCGAGGTTCCGCGCCCCCAGCTCCTCCAGCTTCGCGATCTCGTCCGGCCACCGCTCGACGCCGTTGGCGAGGCCATGGGTGAGGGAGGCGGCGCAGAAGCCGCCGTTGCGGCCCGAGGCGGCCCAGCCCACCTCGTGCCCCTCGATGAGGACGACATCCCGCCCGGGGTCGCGCTCCTTGGCGATGAGCGCGGTCCACAGTCCGCTGTAGCCGCCGCCGATGACCAGGAGGTCGGCGTGCTCGTCGCCGGTAAGGGCGGGCAGCGCGTCGGGTTTGGCCGGGTCGTCCAGCCAGTAGGAGACCGGCTTGGCACCGGCGATCGATTGTGCGGCAGTACGCATGGCAGCTGGGGCCATGGTTTCCAACTCCTTCAGGACTTTCAGGATCGAGCGTTGCTCTTCCGTCGGCTCGCGATGAGCTGACCGACGAGAACCATCAGTACCGCAATGATGAACATGGCGGTGCCGATGACGTTGATCTGCACGGGCGTGCCGCGCTGTGCCGAACCCCAGACGAACATGGGGAAGGTGACGGTGGAGCCCGCGTTGAAATTCGTGATGATGAAATCGTCGAAGGAGAGCGCGAAGGCGAGCAGCGCGCCCGCCGCGATTCCGGGTGCGGCGATGGGAAGGGTCACGCGGAGGAATGTCTGTACGGGTCCCGCGTAAAGATCGCGGGCGGCTTCCTCAAGCCGTGGGTCCATCGACATCACGCGCGCCTTGACGGCCGTCACCACGAAGCTGAGGCAGAACATGATGTGCGCGATGAGCACGGTCCAGAAGCCGAGCTGGGCGCCCATGTTCAGGAAGAGCGTGAGCAGGGATGCGGCCATGACGACCTCGGGCATCGCCATCGGCAGGAAGATCAGCGAGCTGATCGCGCCGCGCGCCCGGAAGCGGTAGCGGACCAGCGCGAAGGCGACCGCCGTGCCGAGCGCGGTGGCGCCCAGGGTCGCCCAGAAGGCGATCTGGAGCGAGAGGGAGAGCGAACCGCAGAGGTCGGCGACCCCGCAGGGGTCCTTCCAGGCGTCCAGCGAGAACCGCTGCCACTCGTAGTTGAAGCGGCCGTTGGGCTTGTTGAACGAGAACACCATCACGACGATGTTCGGCAGGATCATGTACGCGAGGGTCAGCAGACCCGCGATGACGACCAGGTTCCGGCGTATCCAGCGCAGTACGGGCATCAGACCAGGTCCTCCGTCCCGGAGCGGCGGATGTAGAAGGTGACCATCAGCAGGACGATCGCCATGAGGATGAAGGAGAGCGCGGCGGCCGTCGGATAGTCCAGGACCCGCAGGAACTGGCTCTGGATGACGCTGCCGACCATCTTGGTGTCGGTGGAGCCGAGAAGCTCGGCGTTGACGTAGTCGCCGCTGGCCGGGATGAAGGTCAGCAGGGTGCCGGCGACGACACCGGGCAGGGAGAGCGGGAACGTCACCTTGCGGAAGGTGGTGGCCGGGGTGGCGTAGAGGTCACCCGCCGCCTCGTGCAGCCGGCCGTCGATCCGCTCCAGCGAGGTGTAGAGCGGCAGGATCATGAACGGCAGGAAGTTGTACGTCAGACCGCAGACGACGGCCATCGGGGTGGCCAGGACCCGGTTGGACTCGGTCCAGCCGAGCCAGCTGGTGACGTCCAGGACGTGCAGGGTGTTGAGCACGTCCACGACCGCGCCGCCGTCGGCGAGGATCGTCTTCCACGCCAGCGTACGGATGAGGAAGCTGGTGAAGAACGGGGCGATGACCAGCACCAGCACCAGGTTCCGCCAGCGGCCCGCCTTGAAGGCGATGAGGTAGGCGAGCGGGTAGCCCAGCAGCAGGCAGAGGATCGTGGCGGTGCCCGCGTACAGCAGGGACCGGATGAACTGCGGGTAGTAGTCGCGCAGCGCGTCCACGTACGTCTGGAAGTGCCAGGTGACCTCGAAGCCCTGCTCCAGGGAGCCGGTCTGTACGGAGGTGGAGGCCTGGTAGACCAGCGGCAGGGCGAAGAAGACGAGCAGCCAGAGGATGCCGGGGAGCAGCAGCCAGTACGGGATGAGCCGTTTGCGGGTGGAGGGCTTGCGGAGCACCGGTTCCTGGGGCTCGGCGGACGGCGCGGGCGGCGCCTGGGTGACGCTCACTCCGCGTCCTCCACGCTGGTGGCGCCCGCGTCGATGTCCTGGGCGGCGTCGAGGCCGAAGGTGTGGGCCGGGTTCCAGTGCAGGACGACCTCGGCACCGGGGGTGAGCCGCGTGTCCCTCTCGATGTTCTGCTCGTAGACCTGGAGCGCCGTCCCCGCCGGGCTCTCGACCACGTACTGGGTGGAGACGCCGATGAAGCTGGAGTCGGTGATGCGGCCGGTGACGCGGTTACGGCCTGCGGCGATGTCATCCGCGTCGTCCGCGTGGGCCAGGGATATCTTCTCGGGCCGGATGCCGAGGAGGAGCCGGCCGCCGCTGGTGGCGGGGGCCGAACATCGCTCGCGGGGCAGGGTGAGCTTCCCGCCGCCCGCGGCCACCACCAGGTCGCCGCCCGTGGAGACGATCTCGCCCTCGATGAGGTTGGAGGTGCCGAGGAAGTTGGCGACGAAGGTGGTGCGCGGGTTCTCGTAGAGGTCGGCGGGGGCACCGAGCTGTTCGACGCGGCCCCCGTTCATCACCGCGACGGTGTCGGCCATGGTCATGGCCTCCTCCTGGTCGTGGGTGACGTGCACGAAGGTGATGCCGACCTCGGTCTGGATGCGCTTGAGCTCCAACTGCATCTGACGGCGGAGCTTGAGGTCGAGGGCGCCGAGCGGTTCGTCGAGCAGCAGGACCTGCGGGTGGTTGATGAGCGCGCGGGCGACGGCGACGCGCTGCTGCTGGCCGCCGGAGAGCTGGTGCGGTTTGCGGCGGGCGAAGTCGCCGAGCTGGACCAGCTCCAGCATGTCGTCCACCTGCTTCTTCACCGACTTGATGCCGCGCCTGCGGAGCCCGAAGGCGATGTTCTCGGTGATGTCCAGGTGCGGGAAGAGCGCATAGCTCTGGAAGACGGTGTTGACCGGCCGCTTGTACGGGGGCAGGTCGGTGATGTCCTTCTCCCCGAGGTAGACCGTGCCGGTGGTGGCCTCCTCCAGCCCCGCGATCATCCGCAGGGTGGTGGTCTTGCCGCAGCCGGAGGCACCGAGCAGGGCGAAGAAGGAGCCCTCGGGGACGGTCAGGTCGAGCGGCTGTACGGCGGTGAAGGAGCCGTAGGTCTTGCTGATCCCGACGAGGCGGACATCGCCGCCCGCGGTCTGCTGCTGCTGTGTCATGGGTCGCGGTCCCAGTGTGTTCGGGGGGAGTTCGGGGAAGGGGCGGCCCCGGCGGAGGGGCGCGCCGGGCCGGTGGCCGGGCCGGGTCAGGCGCCGATGAGCTTGGCGAACTTCTCCTCGTACGCCGTCTCTTCCTCGGTGGTCAGGGAGCGGAAGGAGCGGGACTTCGCCGCCATCTCCCGGTCGGGGAGGATCAGGGTGTTGGAGGCCATCGACTCGTCGATCTTGGCCAGTTCACCGCGTACGCCGTCGACCGGGCAGACGTAGTTGATGTACGCGGCGAGCTGGGCGGCGACCGGCGGCTCGTAGTAGTAGTCGATGAGCTTCTCGGCGTTGGTCTTGTGCCGGGCCTGGGCGGGGACCAGGAGGTTGTCGCTGGAGGTGATGTAACCGGCGGCCGGGATGGCGAACTTGATGTCCGGGTTGTCGGCCTGGAGCTGGATGATGTCCCCGGCCCAGCCGACACAGGCGGCGATGTCGCCCTTGCTGAGGTCGGCGGTGTAGTCGTTGCCGGTGAAGCGGCGGATCTGCTTCTTGTCGACGGCCTTCTGGAGCCGACCGATCGCCCCGTCGAAGTCGGCGTCGGTGAACTTCCCCGGGTCCTTGCCCTGGTCGAGCAGGGTCATGCCGACGGTGTCGCGCATCTCGGAGAGGAAGGAGACACGTCCCTTGAGCTTCGGGTCGTCGAGGAGCTGGGTGACGGAGTCGACCTTCCGGCCGCCGGTCGCCTTCGCGTTGTACGCGATGACCGTGGGGATGCCGGTCCAGGGGTAGGAGTAGGCGCGGCCGGGGTCCCAGTCGGGGGTGCGGAACTGGGCGGAGACGTTGGCGAAGGCGTGCGGGAGGTTCGCGGGGTCGAGCTTCTGGGCCCAGCCGAGCCGGATGATGCGGGCGGCCAGCCAGTCGGTCACGCAGATGAGGTCGCGGCCGGTGTTCTGGCCGGCGGCGAGCTGCGGCTTGATCTTCCCGAAGAACTCGACGTTGTCGTTGATGTCCTCGGTGTACTTGACCCTGATCCCGGTGCGCTTGGTGAACGCCGCGAGGGTGGGGCGGCTCTTCTCGTCGTCGCCGACGTCCATGTACTCGGTCCAGTTGGAGAAGTGGACTTCCTTCTCCCGCTCCGAGTGGTCGTCGGCGGCGGCAGTGCCCTCGGCGCGTCCGGCGGGCGGGATGCCGCAGGCGCCGAGGGTGGCTATCCCGCCCAGTGCGAGGGCGCCCATGCCGGAGGCGCGCAGCAGGGAGCGGCGGGTGAGGGCGCCCCTGCCGTTGGTCAGGGATCGCCTCATGGCCGCCAGCTGGGCGGACGAGAGGCGCTCGGGCTCGTAACTCTCCATACGCGTTTGCCCTTTCGGGTGGGAGGCCGCCGGGGCCCGCCGTCGTGGACGGGCCCCGATCGTGCGGCAGCTGCTATCGGTCCCCGAAGATCGTGCGGTGCCAGTCCTTGCGGGCGACCGCGGTGTTGTCGTACATGACGTGCTTGACCTGCGTGTACTCCTCGAAGGAGTACGCCGACATGTCCTTGCCGAAGCCGCTGGCCTTGTATCCGCCGTGCGGCATCTCGGAGAGGATCGGGATGTGGTCGTTCACCCACACACAGCCCGCCTGGATCTCGCGGGTGGCGCGGTTCGCGCGGTACAGGTCGCGGGTCCAGGCGGAGGCGGCCAGTCCGTACGGGGTGTCGTTGGCCAGCGCGATGCCCTCGTCGTCGCTGTCGAAGGGCAGCACCACGAGGACGGGGCCGAAGATCTCCGACTGGACGATCTCGCTGTCCTGGGCGGCGCCCGCGACGAGGGTGGGCCGGTAGTACGCGCCTTCGGCGAGGTCGCCGCCGGGGGCCTCGCCGCCGGTGACGACCTGGGCGTAGCCGCGGGCCCGCTCGACGAAGGCGGCGACGCGGTCGCGCTGGGCGTGGCTGATGAGGGGGCCGAGGTCGGTGGACCGGTCGAAGGGGTCGCCGAGGCGGACGGTCTCCATGAGGGCGGCGACGTCCCGGACGAAGGCGTCGTAGAGGGGGCGCTGGACGTAGGCGCGGGTGGCGGCGGTGCAGTCCTGGCCGGTGTTGATGAGGGATCCGGCGACCGCGCCGTGGACGGCGGCCTCCAGGTCGGCGTCGTCGAAGACCACGAAGGGGGCCTTGCCGCCCAGCTCCAGGTGGAGGCGCTTGACGGTGGCGGTGGCGATCTCCGCGACCCGCTTGCCGACGGCGGTGGAGCCGGTGAAGGAGGTCATCACGACGTCCGGGTGTCCGACGAGGTGTTCGCCCGCGTCCTTGCCGGCGCCGGTGACGATGTTGATGACCCCGTCGGGAATACCGGCCTCGGTGGCGGCCTGGGCGAACATCAGCGAGGTCAGCGGGGTGAGCTCGGCGGGCTTGAGGACGATGGTGTTGCCCGCGGCGACGGCCGGGAGGACCTTCCAGGCGGCCATCTGGAGGGGGTAGTTCCAGGGGGCGATGGAGCCGACGACACCGATCGCCTCGCGGCGTACGTAGGAGGTGTGGTCGCCGTCGTACTCGGCGGCGGCCTTGCCCTCCAGGTGGCGGGCGGCGCCCGCGAAGAAGGCCGCGTTGTCGACGGTGCCGGGGACGTCGAACTCGGTGGAGAGCTTGATCGGCTTCCCGCACTGGAGGGACTCGGCGTACGCGAAGTCGTCGGCCTGCTCGGCGAGGACGGCGGCGAACCGGTGCAGGGCCTCGGAGCGCTCGCCGGGAGTGGCGGCCGACCAGCCGGGGAAGGCCGCGCGGGCGGCGGCGACGGCCGCGTCGACGTCCTCGGTGCCCGCAAGCTCGTACCGCAGGACGGTCTCACCGGTCGCGGGGTTCACGATGTCGTGGTGGCGGCCGGACGTGCCGGGGAGCAGCTTGCCGCCGATGTACTGCGCACCTTCCGCGAAGCGGTCCTGAACCTGGAAGCCGTTGCTCATGACGCTCTCCTCCGCCGCTGTACCCGCTGGGCGGGGTCGGCGTAGCCTCTTCGTGAATTGAGTGCCGATCCTGACAGAGGGGTCCAGGCCCAACAAGTGATTCCGTTGTTGCCTTTTGGTTACGCGACGGAATCTGTCGACCATGTGTCGTGTCGGTGCGGAAATCCCCGTACGGAGTGTCAGTGGCGGATGCCACACTCACATGTCATGGGACCGATCGATGAGCTTCTGGCGGACGTGGCGCGGGGCAAGCGGGTGAAGTATCTGCCGTTCTGGGGCCACCGCCCGCGCCCGGACGGCCGGCTGGGACCGAGCTGCCTGAGCCAGTGGTGGCCGTCGCCGTTCACGGTGGAGGGCGTGACGTACGCGAGCGCCGAGCACTGGATGATGGCCGCGAAGGCGCGCCTCTTCAGTGATACGGAGGCGGAGGAGGCGGCTGTTACGGCGTCGAGCCCGGCGGCGGCGAAGAAGGCGGGGCGGCTGGTGCGCGGCTTCGACGAGGACGTGTGGATACGGGAGCGGTTCGGCCTGGTGGTGGCGGGCTCCACGCACAAGTTCGGGCAGGACCCGGAGCTGGCCGGGTATCTGCTGGGGACCGGCGACCGGGTGCTGGTGGAGGCGTCCCCGGTGGACCGGATCTGGG
Organism: Streptomyces sp. NPDC059452; assembly: GCF_042750035.1. NCBI lineage: Bacteria > Bacillati > Actinomycetota > Actinomycetes > Kitasatosporales > Streptomycetaceae > Streptomyces > Streptomyces sp. NPDC059452. The sequence goes on along the minus strand of NZ_JBHYVE010000008.1, from coordinate 172,414 downwards.
GCATCGGCCTCGCTCCGGACGACGAGCGGGTGGAGCGGCCGCAGGAGTGGCGGGGGCTGAATCTGCTGGGCTTCGCGCTGATGGAGGCGCGGGAGCGGCTGCGGGCGGGGGCGGTCCAGGCCCTCTAGGGCGCGCCGGGTGCGGGGGCTCTTTAGGGCGCTGGGTGCGGGGGCTGCGGAGGCTGTTGAGCGTTCCGGGTACGGGGGCTGGGAGTCCCGGGTGCGGCAGTACGGGGCCGGGTACAGCGGCGCCGCCCGGTCCGGCGGGAGTGGTTTCCCTGCTGGACCGGGCGGCGGATGCGGTGCGTACGGCGGCCGGTGACTGCGGGTGGCTGCCGGTGGCTTTCAGGTGCGGCTGCTAGCCGCGGCCCTCGATGACCAGCGATGTGGCGAACGGGTCGTTGGAGTCCTTCCAGTTGCCGTTCTCGTCGGCGTTCACACCGACCCAGATGATGAAGCCGAGGATCGCCGCACCGACCACCATGCCGACCGCGCCCAGGATGATCCCGGCGATCGCCATGCCCCGGTTGGTGGCCTCGCCTCGCTTGGCCCGGCCGAGGCCGATCAGGCCGAAGATCAGCGCGAGGATGCCCAGGACGATGTTGACCCCGTACAGGCAGAAGCCGACCACCGAGACGATGCCGAGCACCATCGCGGCGATACCGAGGCCGTTCGCGGGGGCGGGCCCCCAGGGCTGCTGGGCGCCATAGGGGTCGTACACCGGATAGCCGCCGTACGGCTGCACCGGAGGCGCCGGGTAGCCGTAGTGCCCGGCGGGCGGCGGCGGTGCCTGGTGCCCGGGGCCGCCCGGACCCACCGGCGGCGGACCCGCCGAGGGTGCGGGACCGAAGCCACCGGGCGCCGGTATCGGTCCGGTGCCGTCCCCCGCGGCCGGCATCGACGTCACGGTCGGCTGGTCGTGGACAGCGGGCGGCGGCGGACCGGCGTCCTGCTTGCCCAGCTCCACCCTGCTGTCCGGCGGTGCCCACGGATCGCGCGGCGCGGCCCCGCCCCCGGGCTGCTCTGTGTTGTCTGGCATGGGCCTCCCCCATCGTGGTCCCGTCATGCTACGGCCCAGGTCCGCGCCGCCTCACCCCGCATACGATGATCGGTGCGGCCGGCCGGCCCCGAGGGCAACGGGGGCAGTTCGACGACAGGCCCTGGCACCGCCGACGTACACGCCTAACCGGGAGAGAGACAGATGACCGATCCGCACCCCTTCATCGCCGGGCTGCCCAAGGCCGAGCTCCATGTCCACCACGTCGGGTCCGCCTCGCCCCGGATCGTCGCCGAGCTGGCCGCGCGGCACCCGGACTCCAAGGTCCCCACCGACCCGGAGGCGCTGGCCGACTACTTCACCTTCACCGACTTCGCGCACTTCATCGACGTCTACCTCTCGGTGGTGGACCTGGTCCGCACCCCCGAGGACGTCCGGCTGCTCACCTTCGAGGTGGCCCGGGACATGGCGCGGCAGAACATCCGGTACGCGGAGCTGACCGTGACCCCCTTCAGCTCGACCCGGCGCGGAATCCCCGAGGTGGCCTTCATGGAGGCCATCGAGGACGCCCGTAAGTCCGCCGAGTCGGAGCTGGGCGTCATCCTGCGCTGGTGCTTCGACATCCCGGGCGAGGCCGGGCTCCAGGCCGCCGAGGAGACGGCCCGGCTGGCGGTGGAGCGGCGGCCCGAGGGGCTCGTCTCCTTCGGGCTCGGCGGACCGGAGATCGGGGTGGACCGCCCACAGTTCAAGCCCTACTTCGACCGGGCCATCGCCGAGGGCCTCCACTCGGTGCCGCACGCCGGGGAGACCACGGGGCCGCAGACGATCTGGGACGCGCTCACCGCGCTGCGCGCCGAGCGCATCGGCCACGGCACCAGCTCCGTCCAGGACCCGAAGCTGCTGGAGCACCTGGCCGAGCACCGTATCGCCCTGGAGGTCTGCCCGACGTCGAACATCGCCACCCGCGCGGTCACCGACATCGAGCTCCACCCGATCCGGGAGATGGTCCGGGCGGGCGTCCTGGTCACCGTCAACAGCGACGACCCGCCCATGTTCGGCACCGACCTCAACAACGAGTACACGGTCGCCGCCCGGCTGCTGGAGCTCGACGAGAAGGGCATCGCGGGCCTCGCGAAGAACGCGGTGGAGGCCTCGTTCCTGGACCCGGCGGGCAAGCGCAGGCTGGCCGAGGAGATCGACACGTACACGGCGGACTGGCTCCGGGGTCCCGCCCGCTGACCCCGGTCGTCACAATGGCCCCATGGCTGACACCACCACCCGGCTCACCGCCGTAGGACACCGCGGCGACCCGTACCGGGCCCGCGAGAACACGCTGCCCTCGATCCGCTCCGCCCTCGACCGGGGGGCGGACGCGGTCGAGATCGACGTACGGGTGACCCGGGACGGCGTGCCGGTGCTCCTCCACGACGCGACGCTGGAGCGGCTGTGGGGCCATGACCGGCGCGTCGACCGGCTGACCCACCAGGAGGTGCTGGAGCTGACCGGCGGCGGGGTGCCGACCCTGGCCGAGGCGCTGGACGCCGCCGGGGAGCACCGGGTGATGGTGGACCTGCCCGGCTCCACGGACGCCTCGGTGAAGAAGACCGTGGGTACGGTCCTGGAGTGCGGCGCGGGCGACCGGGCGTACTACTGCGCGGGCGCGGACGCGATGCTCCGGGTGCGCTCCGCCGACCCGGCCGCCGAGATCGCGCTCACCTGGAACACGCTCGCCCCGCCGCGCCCGGTCCTGCTGGAGGCGGTGAAGCCGCGCTGGCTGAACTACCGCTTCGGGCTGGTCAGCCGTGAACTGACCGACCGGGCCCACCGGGACGGTCTGCTGGTCTCCGCCTGGACGGCCGACACGAAGCGCACGATGCGTCGGCTGATCGCGCGGGGCGTCGACTCGATCACCACCAACCGGATCGACGCCCTGCACCAGGTGCGCACCAACTCCCCTGCTCCGAGAGCCTCTTGACCGGTCCGGCATGATGGTCGGTGCCGTAACCCGCCGGACAGGTACCGAGGAGCAGCAGACGTGAGCGAGAACCGACCGCAGGCCGACGCCACCGCCCGGATACGTGCCGATGTCGCGCACAACGCCCGCGTCTGGAACTACTGGCTGGGCGGCAAGGACAACTACCCGGTGGACCGGGCGGTGGGCGACCAGGTCACCGGGATGTACCCGAGCATCGGTGAAGTGGCCCGCGCGGACCGGGCGTTCCTCGGCCGGGCGGTGCGGCATCTGGCCGGGGACACAGGGATCGACCAGTTCCTGGACATCGGCACCGGCCTGCCGACCGCCGACAACACCCACGAGATCGCCCAGCACACCACACCGCACGCCCGGGTCGTCTACGTCGACAACGACCCGATCGTGCTGGCCCACGCGCGCGCCCTGCTCAGCAGTTCGCTGGAGGGCGCCACCGAGTACGTGGACGCGGACGCACACGACCCGGAGCGGATCCTGAAGGCGGCTCAGCCCACCCTGGACCTGGGGCGGCCCGTCGCGGTGATGATGCTCGGCATCCTCAACTTCGTACTCGACACGGACGAGGCACGGTCCATCGTCCGCACCCTGATGGCGGCCGTCCCCTCCGGCAGCCATCTGGTGCTGACCCACCCGACGCTGGAGCTGGGCGGCGAGGGCAACGAGGCGGCGATGCGCTTCTGGAACGAGAACGCCACCCCGCCGATCACCGCCCGCAGCCGCGAGGAGTTCGCGTCATTCCTGGACGGTCTCGACCTGCTGGAGCCGGGGATCGTCTCCTGCTCCCGCTGGCGTACGAACCCGCGGGAGCCGGAGGTCGCCCAGTTCGGCGCGGTGGCCCGCAAGCCCTGACGGGCCGGGCGGGTTCACAGCCCGACGGGCCGGGCGGGTTCACAGCCCGACGGGCCGGGCGGGTTCACAGCCCGACGATGGCGTTCCACTTCTTGGCGTAGTCCATCCGCTCCTCGGCGGTGATGTCCCGGGCGATGGCCAGCCGTTGACGCATCGCGTCGTCGGGGAAGATCAGCGGGTCCTCGGCGAGCGCGGCGGTCTCCTCGTCCTTCGACGAGGCCAGGACGTCACGGGCGGCGGGCACCGGGCAGACGTAGTTGACCCAGGTGGCGAGTTCGGCGGCGATCTCGGGGTCGTAGTAGTGGTCCACCAGCCGCTCCGCGTTGCGCTTGTGGCGGGCGAGGTTGGGGATCATCAGGGACTCCGCCCACAGCTCGGCGCCCTCCTCGGGGACGACGAACTCGATGTCCGGGTTGTCCGCCTGGAGCTGAATGACATCGCCGGAGTACGCCTGGCAGGCCAGCACATCGCCGGTGGAGAGGTCCTTGATGTAGTCGTTGCCGGTGAAGCGGCGGATGTGCTTCGAGCGGACCCGCTTCTCGACCTGTTCGCACATCGTGTGGAAGTCGTCGGCGGTCCAGCGGGTGATGTCGGCGCCGTTGCCCTGCATCAGCAGCGCGAACGCCTCGTCGAGCCCGGAGAGCAGGGTCACCTTCCCGCGCAGGTCGTCCGCCCACAGCTCGCTCGTGGACCGGATCTCGCGGCCGAGCCTCTTGCGGTTGTACGCGATGCCGGTGATCCCGGACTGCCAGGGGACGCTGTGGCGCCGCCCCTCGTCGAAGGCGGGCGAACGCAGCTGCGGATCCAGGTACTTGGCCACATTGGGCTGCTTGGCCCGGTCCATCTCCTGGACCCAGCCGAGCCGGACGAAGCGGGCGGCCATCCAGTCGCTGATGACGATCAGGTCGCGGCCGGTCTGCCGGCGGTTCATCAGGGCGGGGCTGATCTTCCCGAAGAACTCGTCGTTGTCGTTGATCTCCTCGGTGTACGTGACGGAGATCCCGGTCCGCTTCGAGAAGGCGTCCAGGGTGGGCCGCTTCGAGGTGTTCTCGTCGTCGGTGTCGATGTAGAGCGGCCAGTTGGCGAAGTGGAGGCGGTGGTCGGTGTCGGAGCTGTCGTGTCCGGCCCGGTCCCCCGGCTCGACATAGGCGGCGGGCACCCCGCAGCCGGCCAGGACGGTCCCTGCGGCCCCCGCCCCGAGGGCGCGCAGCAGGGAACGGCGGTTCATGGGGTGGTTCTTCGGGATCGCTCGCACCCGCGCAGGATGCCGGGTGATCACCGCGGCGGACAATGGACCAAGCGTCCAGCGGGGCGGGCCCGCCCCGCACACGTTGTCCAGAAAGGGAACGGCCCCGGGCGTGGAACCCGGGGCCGTATCCGTACGGCGTGCGCGTCGGTCAGTCCTCGATGGACGTCATGACGTGCTTGATCCGCGTGTAGTCCTCGAAGCCGTACGCCGAGAGGTCCTTGCCGTAGCCGGACTTCTTGAACCCGCCGTGCGGCATCTCCGCGACCAGCGGGATGTGGGTGTTGATCCACACGCAGCCGAAGTCGAGGTTCTTGGACATGCGCATGGCGCGGGAGTGGTTCGTCGTCCAGACCGAGGAGGCGAGCGCGTAGTCGACGCCGTTGGCGTACTCCGTGGCCTGCTTCTCGTCGGTGAACGACTGGACGGTGATGACGGGCCCGAAGACCTCGTTCTGGATGATCTCGTCGTCCTGCTTGAGGCCGGAGACGACGGTCGGGGCGTAGAAGTAGCCCTTGTCGCCGACCCGGTGGCCGCCCGCCTCGACCTTGGCGTGGGCGGGGAGCCGCTCGATGAAGCCGCTGACCTGCTTCAGCTGGTTGGCGTTGTTGAGCGGGCCGTACGCCACGTCCTCGTCGTCCGGCTGCCCGGTCTTCGTGTCGGCGGCGGCCTTGGCGAGCGCGGTGACGAACTCGTCGTGGATGGACTCGTGGACCAGGACGCGGGTCGCGGCCGTACAGTCCTGGCCCGCGTTGAAGAAGCCCGCCTCGGAGACGCCCGCGGCGGTCTTGGCGATGTCGGCGTCCTCGAAGACGACGACGGGCGCCTTGCCGCCGAGCTCCAGGTGGACGCGCTTGACGTCCTTGGCGGCGGACTCGGCGACCTGGATGCCGGCCCGTACCGAACCGGTGATGGAGGCCATCGCCGGGGTCGGGTGCTCGACCATCGCGCGGCCGGTGTCCCGGTCGCCGCACAGGACGTTGAAGACGCCCTTGGGCAGGATCTGGCCCATGATCTCGGCCATCAGCACGGTCGACGCCGGGGTGGTGTCGGACGGCTTGATCACGACGGTGTTGCCCGCGGCGAGCGCCGGGGCGAACTTCCAGACGGCCATCATCATCGGGTAGTTCCACGGCGCGACCTGCGCGCATACGCCGACGGGCTCGCGGCGGACGATGGAGGTCAGGCCCTCCATGTACTCGCCCGCCGAGCGGCCCTCCAGGAGCCGGGCGGCCCCCGCGAAGAAGCGGATCTGGTCCACCATCGGCGGGATCTCTTCGCTGCGGGTGAGCCCGATCGGCTTGCCGGTGTTCTCCGACTCGGCGGCGATCAGGTCCTCCGCGCGCTCCTCGAAGGCGTCCGCGATCTTCAGCAGGGCCTTCTGTCGCTCGGCGGGCGTCGTGTCGCGCCAGGCCGGGAACGCGGCCGCGGCGGCCTCCATGGCGGCATCGACATCGGCCTGGCCGGAGAGCGGCGAGGTCGCGTAGACCTCTTCCGTCACCGGGCTGACCACATCGATGGTCCGCCCGTCCACGGCGTCCCGGAACTCTCCGTTGATGTAGTTGCGCAGACGGCGCACCTCGGTGGTCATGACCACCCCTCCTGTCGGCTGTCCGATGGGTGAGACACCCACCCTAATCGCTCCGGCGACGCTTTCGACATACCCAACCACCCGCAGCTTCGGATTCAGTCGACAATTGGCACTCACTCAACGAATTTCATCGCTCAGGGGTTGCGAGACAGACGAGTGCGGTGCAGAGTGGATGTGTGGCCAGTCGCAGCGCAGACTCCAGGACCGGGAACGGATCGTCACCAGCGGTCGATGCCGTCTCCCTCGCAATCATCGAGCAGCTCCAGGAGGACGGACGCCGTCCGTACGCCGCGATCGGCAAGGCCGTCGGCCTCTCCGAAGCGGCTGTGCGCCAGCGCGTCCAGAAGCTGCTCGACCAGGGCGTGATGCAGATCGTCGCCGTCACGGACCCGCTCACCGTGGGATTCCGGCGCCAGGCGATGGTCGGCATCAATGTCGAGGGCGACCTCGACCCGGTGGCCGAAGCCCTGTCGGCGATGGCCGAGTGCGAGTACGTGGTCATGACCGCGGGCTCCTTCGACCTGATGGTGGAGATCGTCTGCGAGGACGACGACCACCTGCTGGAGACGATCAACAAACGCATCCGGGCCATTCCCGGCGTGCGCTCCACCGAGAGCTTTGTTTACCTCAAGCTCAAGAAGCAGACCTACATGTGGGGAACCCGATAGCCGTGAGCAAGGACCTCAGCCGAACCGCGTACGACCACCTGTGGATGCACTTCACCCGCATGTCGGACTACGAGAACGCACCCGTTCCCACCATCGTGCGTGGCGAGGGAACCTACATCTTCGACGACAAGGGCAAGCGCTACCTCGACGGCCTCTCCGGCCTGTTCGTGGTCAACGCGGGCCACGGTCGTCACGAGCTCGCCGAGACGGCGTACAAGCAGGGCCAGGAGCTCGCCTTCTTCCCGGTGTGGTCCTACGCCCACCCGAAGGCCGTCGAGCTGGCCGAGCGTCTCGCCGACTACGCGCCGGGCGACCTGAACAAGGTCTTCTTCACCACCGGTGGCGGCGAGGCCGTCGAGACCGCCTGGAAGCTGGCCAAGCAGTACTTCAAGCTCAAGGGCCAGCCGACCAAGTACAAGGTCATCTCGCGTGCGGTGGCCTACCACGGCACCCCGCAGGGCGCCCTGTCCATCACCGGCCTGCCCGCGCTCAAGGCCCCCTTCGAGCCGCTGGTCCCCGGCGCGCACAAGGTGCCGAACACCAACATCTACCGCGCCCCGCTCTTCGGCGACGACCCGGAGGCCTTCGGCCGCTGGGCCGCCGACCAGATCGAGCAGGAGATCCTCTTCGAGGGCCCGGAGACCGTCGCCGCGGTCTTCCTGGAGCCCGTGCAGAACGCGGGCGGCTGTTTCCCGCCGCCGCCCGGCTACTTCCAGCGGGTCCGCGAGATCTGCGACAAGTACGACGTGCTGCTCGTCTCGGACGAGGTCATCTGCGCCTTCGGCCGCCTCGGCACGATCTTCGCCTGCGACAAGTTCGGCTATGTGCCGGACATGATCACCTGCGCGAAGGGCATGACCTCCGGCTACTCCCCGATCGGTGCCTGCATCGTCTCGGACCGCGTCGCCGAGCCGTTCTACCAGGGCGGCAACACCTTCCTGCACGGCTACACCTTCGGCGGCCACCCGGTCTCCGCGGCGGTCGGCCTCGCCAACCTGGACATCTTCGAGCGCGAGAACCTCCCGCAGCACGTCCTGGACAACGAGAGCGCCTTCCTCACCACGCTCCAGAAGCTGCACGACCTGCCGATCGTCGGCGACGTCCGCGGCAACGGCTTCTTCTACGGCATCGAGCTGGTGAAGGACAAGGCCACCAAGGAGACGTTCACCGACGAGGAGACCGAGCGCGTCCTGTACGGCTTCCTCTCCAAGGCGCTCTACGACAACGGCCTCTACTGCCGGGCCGACGACCGCGGCGACCCGGTCATCCAGCTCGCGCCGCCGCTGATCTCGGACCAGTCGACGTTCGACGAGATCGAGGGCATCCTGCGGGCCGTGCTGACGGAGGCGTGGACGAAGCTCTGACCACGGCCAAGGGCGTCTGACCACTGCCCACCGCCGTCGGCGTCTGACCACCACCATCAGCGCCGGATGATCATCATTCAGCGGTCATTTCATACGGTCCACCCGGCCCGGATACGCCCTTTCGAGTGAGAAGGGGCGCATCCGGGCCGCGTGCTGTCCGTACACCCCGGTCCGACTCCCTACGGTGCCCAGTGACCGATCGGCCGCGTCCTCGTTCCCCCGTACGGGGGAACGGGAAAACTCATCCGAACCGAGGTGTACGCCATGGTGGCCCCGCCGGACAACGACGTGATCTGGGCGCGTTCCCTGCACCACTCCCACAACGGATCACCCGGTCTCGGCGGTGTCTCCGTGGGCATCCGCGACGCCGAGATCCTGGCCGTGACGGGCCCGCGCGGCAGCGGGAAGACGACCCTGCTGCACTGCCTGTCGGGCCGGCTGGTGCCCGATCAGGGCGAGGTCTGGTTCAACAGCGTGCCCGTGCACACCATGAGCCCCCGGGTACGCGAGCAGCTGCGGAGGGAACGGTTCGGCTGGATCGCCGCCGATCCGCAGCTCGTCCCCGAGCTGACCGCCTGGGAGAACGCGGCGCTGCCCCTGCTGCTGCGCGGTGTCTCGCACCGGGCCGCGAAGAAGGCCGCCACCGAGTGGCTGGAGCGCCTCGACATCGCCACCCTCGCCAAGAAGCGCCCGCACGCCCTGCTCCAGGCCGAGCGCCAGCGGGTCTCCGTGGCCCGGGCCCTGTGCGCGCAGCCGACGGTGATCTTCGCCGACGAGCCCACCGCGACCCTGCACCGGGCCGAGCGCTCCCAGCTCCTGCGCACCCTGACCGCCGCGGCCCGCTCGCACGGCATCACGGTGGTCCTGGCCACCCATGACGCCGAGGTCGCCGCCCTCGCCGACCGGACCGTCCCGCTCCTGGACGGCCGCCGCGTCGCCACCGTCGCGCTCCCCGGCGTACCCGATACGGAGGGCAGCGCGGCGTGCTCGCTCTCCGTCTAGCCCGCGGTACGCATCCCCTCGTCCTGGTCCGGCGGCTCCTGGTGGCCGCCGCATCGGCCGGAGTCGGCTTCCTTCTCCTCTCCGCCCTCGGATACGCCTCCGCGCACCCCGCCTCCGCCGGTTCGGTGCTGCGGCTGCTGTGGTGCTTCGTGCCGCTGGCCGCCACCGTGCAGTTCGCCGTGGCGGTGGCCCGTACGGACCCGAGCACCCGGCCCCGGCCCGGCCTCTCCTCGGTGGGCCTCGGCCCGGTGCGGCTCTCGGTGCTGGCCGCCGTCTCGACCGCCGTCTCCACGACGCTCGGTTCGATGGTGGCGCTGCTCTTCTTCCTGCATCTGCGCGGCGATCTGACCGGGATGCCGTTCGACGGCGGTGCGGCGGAGTTCCTCGGCGCGGGCGCCCCGTTGCCGCTGGGCGCCGCGCTGATGCTGCTGGCCCTCGTACCGGTAGCCTCGGCGACGGCGAGTGCGCTGGCCCTGCGGTCGCGGCCCGACCCGGCGCGGGACACCTTCGGCTCCGAGGAGCTGCCGGAGCCCGCTGCCGCGCCGAGCGGTCTCCCCTGGGGCGTGGCGCTGGTGGCGGCGGGGCTGGCGGTCGAGGCGTACGCGTCACGGGGCGGGGCGGGGAGCGCGTTCCCGCTGCCGGGCCGGTTCGACGCGACCCCGGTGGCGGTGCTGGTGGGCTGGACGCTGACCGCGATCGGCCTGGCCATGGCCGGACCGGGCCTGACCCACCTGTGCGGGCGGGCGCTCCAGGCGGTGCGCCCCGGTGCCGTACGCCTGCTGGCGGGCCGGGTCCTGATGGACGAGGCGCGCCGGATCGGCCGTCCGCTCGGGATCGTCTGCGCGGTGATCGCCGCCGTGATCGCCGCGTCGGCGCTGTACGGGGGCGACGAGCGCCCCTGGGGCCCGCTCACCGCGCTCGGTGCGGTGCTGGTCCTCGGCTGTACGGTGGCGACCCTGCTGACCTCGGCCCTGGAGGCGAAGCAGGCCCGCGCCCACACCGCTCAGGCGCTGCTGCGGATGGGCGCACCGGCCTCGGTCCTGCGCTCGGCGACCGCGCTGCGGGCGGCCGCCCTGCTGGCCGTGTTCGCCCCGCTGACCTGGGTGATCGCGGAGCTGGCGGCGCTGCCGCTGGCGAAGTAGGCCGGGCCGCTGGGGGGGGCGGACCGGGGCCCGGTGGCTCAGGGGTGGGTGGCGAGGCGGGCGGCGAGGGCGTCGAAGAAGGCCTCCCAGCCGTCCTCCGCCGCCGCGTACTGGGCGGGCGTGAGGTTGCCGCCGCGCTGCTGGAAGGCCAGCTCGGTGGTTCCGTGGCCGAGATCGGTGAAGGTGACGGTGATGACCTCGCTCTCCGTACCCTCGTCCCCGTCCTCTTCCTCTTCCTCGGGCGCCGTCGCGGAGCCGTCCTTCAGTGTGAGGACCAGCCCGTCGGGCTCGCTCACCTCGCGGTACACCCCGTGGAACGGCATCTCGACACCCGGCATCACGATGACCAGGCTCCACTCACCGCCGGGCCGCACGTCCATCGACACCCGGTCCAGCGGGACGTCGGCCTCGCCCCCGTACCAGGCGGCGAAGTCCTCCGGTGACGTCCAGGCCGCGAAGACGCGCCGCTGCGGGGCGTTCAGCACACGGGTGAGATCGATGCCCTGACGGGTACCACCGTTCATGGTCGCGGTCCTTGTCTTGAGGGCGGGGGCGGCGGGGGCGGGGGTCTGGGGTCCGGTCCGGGGGCTTGGGTCCTGGGGCTTGGGTCCTGGGGCTTGGGTCCGGAGGGCCGTCTCCAGCTTGCCCGGCCTGCCCCGCCCTGTCCTGTCCTGTCGTCCTGCCTCTGCCCCTGCCCCTGCCCCTGCCCCTGCCCCTGCCCCGTCCTATCGCGCCGGTCAGGGCCTCAGCAGCCCCTCCAGCGTGGCGTACGTGCTGTCCCACCCCCACTCCTCGCGGACCCAGGCCCGGCCCTTCTCTCCCATCGCGGCGGCGGCCTCGCGGTCCCGCAGCAGCCCGATGAGCCGGTCCGCGACGGCGTCCACGTCCCGCCCGTCCACCACATGCCCCGTCTCCCCGTCCCGCACGGCGTCGGGCGCCCCGCCGGAGTCGCCGACGAGGACCGGCAGCCCGGCAGCCGCCGCCTCCAGGAAGACGATGCCGAGCCCCTCCACCTCCAGGCCGCGTCTGCGGGTCCGGCACGGCATGGCGAAGACGTCGGCGGCGGCGAAGTGGCCGGGCATCCCGGCGTGCGGCTGCCCGCCCGCGAGGATCACGTGGTCCGCCACCCCTGTGTCCGCGGCGAGTCGGCGCAGGGTGCGGGCGTACGGTCCGTCGCCGGTCAGCAGGAGTACGGTGCCGGGCACCGCACGCCGTACGGCGGGGAGCACGCGGATCAGGGTGTCCTGGCCCTTGCGGGGGACGAGCCGCGCCGCGCACAGGACCACCGGCCGGGCGCCGAGCCCGTACCGCTCGCGGGTCCGCCGTCTTCCGGCCCCTCCCCGGAACGCCTCCGCGTCCACCCCAGGTGCCAGCCGCACCATCCGGCGGGCGGCGGCCGGGCCGAGTGCGGCGGCTATGGGGGCGCGGGTGGCCGGGCCGAGATAGGTCACCGCGTCGGTACGGGCCCCGATGCGCCGGAGCAGCGCCCGGCTCCCCGGGGTGCGGGCCCACCAGACCTCGTGCCCGTGCGTGGTGGCGACGGCCCGACGCACCCCGGTCTCCCGCCGCAGCCGCGCCGCCATCAGCCCGAGCGGCGCGGCGGCCCCGAACCACACGCTGTCGCAGCCGTGGCGGCGGGCGAGCTCCACGGCCCGGCCGGTGACGCGCGGGGTGGGCAGGAGCATCCGGGCGGGGTCGCGGACCACCGGGTACGGCAGACCGGCGTCATGGGCGGCCGCCCCCGGTTCGGCGGAGGTGTACACGACGACGGAACCGGCGGGGAAGCGTCCGGTCATGGCGTGGACGAAGGTCTCGATCCCGCCCTGGCGCGGCGGGAAGTCGTTGGTGACGACGAGGGTACGGCGGCGGGTCATCGCGTTGCCTTCTTCTGTACGCGTACGGGGGCGGATGCGCGGCGGACAGTCATCGCGGCGCCTTCTTCCGCACGCGCACGGGGGCGAGAGCGGAGGGACCGACCGGCCTCCGCCGCACCGCCGCCGCCCACACCGCGAGGACCAGCGGGTGCACCAGGTACCCGAACCGGGTCGCGGGCAGGAACGCGATGGCGAGGAGCAGCCCGAGCGCGAGCCGCAGCGCGGCGTCCGGGGCCGTGGCCGGAGGCCGTACGAGCAGGGAGACCACGACCAGAAGGGCGCTCGCCCCGAGCAGGAGGAGGGCCAGGGTGCGGCCGCCCGGGACATGGGTGGCGAGCAGATGGCCGGGGAGCGGGCTGGCAGCGGAGGACACCGCGTCGGTCAGGCCGAGGGGGAAGGCCACGACATGGGCGTAGAAGGCCCCGGGATCGCGCAGGGCGGCGGGCAGGACGAATGCGGCGGCGGTGAGAAGGGCGACGAGCGCGCACCGCAGGGTGGCACCGGGCCGCCGCACCGCTCTCGGAGCACCACCCGACCGCCCAAGCCCTCCCCGTACCGCCCACGAAACGCCGCGCCCCTCCCCTGCCGAAGCCGCCGCGAGCAGAGCCAGCACCACCGGCAGCGCGGGCCAGGCCGTCCACTTGAGCGCGGTGGCGAGCCCGATCCAGAGCCCCGCGCGCCCGGCCCTCCCCCGGCCCGCCTCCGCAAGGCCGAGGCACATCAGGCCGACCACCGGCAGGTCCACCCCGCCGACGGCGAGCGGCAGCGCAACCAGCGGGCAGGCGGCGAGCCACATCAGCGGCCCACGCCGGGCCCCCGCCGGAAGGGCGTACGCGACCGCAGCGAGGAAGGCCGCGCCCATCCACAGCCGGGGGTCGGTGAACGGCCCGGCCCCGGCCACCGCTTCCGGAATCCCGAACACCGCCATGCCGGGCAGATACGGGGTGAAGTCCTCGGGTATCAGGGGGTGCGCGGAGTACGGCGTGCCGTCCGTCAGCAGGAGCGCGGCCGACCGGGCCACGACCGTCACCTCCAACTGCGCCCGGTCCAGGGCGAGGAGGACCACCAGCGGCAGTGCGACCGCGCCGGTGACGGCGACCGCGCCCACGGTCCGGACGCGATGTCCGCGGGCCGCGAGCACGGCGGCCGCCGCGTAGCCGAGCGCGCCGGTGACGCCCCAGACGCGGTGCGGGCCGAGGGAGGTGAGGGCGGCCAGGGCCAGGGAGGCCGCCGCGCAGAAGCTCCACCAGCCGGGGCCGCCGGGCAGCCCGAAGCGTTCCGGCAGCCGCTGGTCGGGGGTGGTGGGAAAAGCCGTGATCGCCATGTATCCGAGGCTAGGAACGGCCCGCTCACGGATCGTCACACCACCGTCCGGTCTTCCGGGTCAAACCGCGGTATGACACGGCCCCGCGAATTCGCACCGTGGTCCGATGCTTCCGCCCCGGGCGGTGACGAAGAATCGCCGTATGACACGCACCATCGGGGAGACCGGAACGGCAGCGACCGCCGCCGGGACCCCGCCACCGGAACGGGACCTGCGGCAGCGGCTGCGGCGCTGGACGTCGGCGCCCTCGTACGCCGCGCTGACGGGGGGCGCGCTGACGCTCTACGCCGTCGTGGAGCTGATTCTCGTACCGGGTTCGGCGATCACGGCGTTCGGGGTGCTGGTGTGCACGGCCTCGTTGACGCTGCGGTCCGTCCGGCCCACCGTGGGGTTCCTGAGCGTCGGCGCGGCGCTGCTCAGCTTCGGCACCGACGGCAATATGGCCCATGCGACGGTGGCCGGTCTGCTGATGGGGTGCTACACGCTGGGGCGGCACCGGGTGCAGCACCCGGCGGTGCTCGTCCTGACCGGTTCGCTCGCGGCCCTGACCGTCAACCTGGTGCACATCGACCGCTGGACCCGGGACGGCTCCCCCGCCCTTCCGGCGCTCCAGGGCGCCGACCGGTTCAACCTGGGGCTGTACGCCGAGACGCTGGTGCTGACGGTGATGATCCTGGGTGCGGTGAGCGCGGGTGACGCGGTACGGGCGCGCGAGGAGGCCCGGCACACGCGGGCCGCCGCCCAGTCGCGGCTGCTGGCGATGGAGCGGCGGCAGGCGGCCGAGGCGGAACGGGCGGCGATCGCCCGGGAGTTGCACGACATGATCGCGCACTCGGTCTCGATGATCGCGGTGCGGGCCGAGAGCGCCACGTACACGACACCGGACCTCTCACCACCGGCCCGGGACGCCTTCCAGGAGATCGCGGGCACGGCGCGGTCCTCGATGGCGGAGCTGCGACGGCTGCTCGGGGTGCTGCGCACCGGCGCCGACGCCCCCGTCCTCACCGCCCCGCAGCCGTCGCTGGCCGCGCTCGGTGAACTCCTCGACCAGCACCGGGCGGTGGACGGTTCGGCGGAACTGCGCGTCAGCGGCGAGGAGACGCCGCTGCCGGCGTCCTGGGAGCTGTCGGCGTACCGGATCGTGCAGGAGGCGCTGACCAATGTGCGTCGGCACGCGCCGGGCGCGCACGCGGTCGTGGAGATAGACCACCGGCCGGGGCTGCTGCGGGTCCGGGTCGGAGACGACGGTCCGGGTCCGCCCGCCACCCGGGCGGCGGAGCCCGTCGGACGCCCCGGTCACGGCCTGGTGGGCATGGGCGAGCGGGCCGCCCTGCTCGGCGGCAGACTCACCACCGGCCGAGGTCCGGCCGGCGGCTTTCTCGTGGAGGCGGAACTTCCGTGGTGATCCGAGTGATCGTCGCCGACGACCAGGCGGTCGTACGGACGGCGTTCTCCAGCCTGCTGGACACCCAGGACGACATCGAGGTGGTCGGCGAGGCGGAGGACGGTGAGCAGGCGGTCCGGGTCGCGGCCGAACTGCGGCCCGATGTCGCGCTGCTGGACATCCGGATGCCCCGGCTCGGCGGGATCGGGGCGGCCCGCGAGATCGTCACCGCCTCGGGCGGGGCGACGAAGGCGCTGATGCTGACGACGTTCGGCCTGGACGAGTACGTGTACGACGCGCTGACGGCGGGCGCCAGCGGCTTCCTCCTCAAGGACGCGACCTTCCCCGAACTGCTGCACGCGGTACGGGTGGTGGCGGACGGCCACGCGCTGCTCGCCCCCGAGATCACCGGGCGGCTGATCTCGGAGTTCACCCGGCAGCGGGTCAGCGCGCCGCCGGTCCGCTCGGTCGAGGGGCTGACCGCGCGCGAGGCGGAGGTGCTCGTCCTCATCGCGCAGGGCCTGTCCAACGCGGACATCGCCGCCCGGCTGACCATCACCGACCACACGGTCAAGACGCACATCAACCGGCTCTTCGCGAAGATGGGGCTGCGGGACCGGGCGCAGGCGGTGATCCTGGCGTACGAACTGGGGCTGGTGGTGGCGGGAAGCCGCGCCCCCTAGGGCCTGTCGTCAAACTGCCGCCTGCCGGGGCCCGCGAGCCCGGCATGATCCAGACGAGAGGCCCTACGCGCCTTCGAGCACCACCGTCTCCGCCGCGTCGAAGCGCACCCCCACCACCGCGCCCTCGTCCGGGGTGTCCCGCAGGGTGCACTCGGCCTCCAGCACCGGGGCGTTCTCGGGGGTCAGCCGCACGGTCACGTGGTTCCCGCGGAACGTGCGTACGCCGACCACGCAGCGGAGCCCGTCCTGCGGGGCGCCGATGAGCACCCCGGCGGGGCGGACCAGGACATCCACCTCGCCCTGGGGGGAGCCCGGGGGGACCGGCACCTTGCCCCAGGCCGTGGCGGCGGCGGAGCCGGTCACGGTCGCCGGGGTCACGTTGTCGAAGCCGAGGAAGCGGGCGACGAACGCGGAGGCGGGGTGCTGCCAGACGTCCAGCGGGCTCCCCTCCTGGGCGATCCGCCCGTCCCGCATCACGACGACCCGGTCGGCGAGCGCGAAGGCCTCGCCCTGGTCGTGGGTGACGGCGAGCACCGTCGTACCCAACTCCTGGAACAGGGTCCGCAGTTCGACGACGAGCCGTTCGCGCAGGCTGCGGTCGAGCTGGCCGAGGGGTTCGTCCAGCATCAGGAGCTTGGGGCGGGGGGCGAGGGCGCGGGCGAGGGCGACGCGCTGCTGTTCGCCACCGGAGAGGGCGGCGACCGCGCGGCGTTCGGCGCCGGGGAGGCCGACCAGCTCCAGCAGTTCACGGACCCGGCGCTCGGTCTCGGCCCGCCCGGTGCCGTGCATCCGCAGGCCGAAGGCAACGTTGGCGCCGACGTCGCGGTGCGGGAAGAGCTGGTGGTCCTGGAACATCAGGCCGAGGCCTCGCCGGTGGACCGGGATGCCGCTCTGGTCCTGGCCGGCCAGCAGTACCCGGCCGCCGTCCATGGGCTGGAGCCCGGCGACGGCCCTCAGCAGGGTGGACTTCCCGCTGCCGCTGGGGCCGAGCACACAGACGATCCGGTGGTCGGCGACCTCCAGGTCGACCGCGTCGAGGGCCGTCCGCTTCCCGAACCGTACGGTGGCGGCTTGCAGGCTCAGCATGTGCACCGTTCCCCGGCCATCGCGCCCTCTGCCATCGTTCAGAACTCCCCGGATCGGTCGGTACGGATACGTTCGAGGAGCAGCAGCGAGACCGCGCACACCAGCATCAGGATCGTGCTGAGGGCCATCGCCTGCCCGTAGTTGAGCTCCCCGGACCGGCCCAGCAGCCGGGCGACCGCGACCGGCAGGGTCGGGTTGTCGGGCCGGGCGATGAAGACGGTGGCGCCGAACTCCCCGAGCGACACGGCGAACGCGAAGCCTGCGGCGACCAGCACCGCCCGCCGCACCAGCGGCAGATCGACCTCGCGCCAGGCCCGCAGCGGGGAGGCTCCCAGCACGGCGGCGGCCTCGCGCAGCCGCTCGTCCACCGCGCGGAGCACGGGGAGCATGGTCCGTACGACGAAGGGGACGCCCACCAGCGCCTGGGCCAGCGGGACCAGGATCCAGGAGGTGCGCAGGTCGAGCGGCGGCTTGTCGAGGGTGATGAGGAAGCCGAAGCCTACGGTGACGGCGGAGACCCCGAGCGGCAGCATCAGCAGGGCGTCGAAGCCGCGTACCAGCCGTCCCGCCCGCCGGGTCAGGGCGGCCGCCGCGAGACCGCCGACGACCAAGGCGATGAGCGTGGCGACGAACGCGTACTGGAGGGAGTTGCCGACCGCCTCCAGCGGCGGTACGAGGAAGGTCGAGCCGCTGCCCCCGGCGGACTGAAGGGCCTCGTAGTAGCCGAAGCCGTAACCCTCCGGACCGTCGAACGACCGCTCCACCAGCACACCGAGCGGCAGCAGGATCAGCAGCAGCGCGGTGAGCAGCACCCCGCCGAGCAGCGCCCACTGGCCGGGGCCGTGCGGCCGGCGGGAGGTCTGCGCCGGGTCGACGAGCTTCAGCGCCCGCTCCCGGCGGCGTACGGTCACGGCGTGCAGGGCGAGGATCGCGCCGACCGCCACGAACTGGACCATGGTCAGCACGGCGGCCGTCGGCAGGTCGAGGAGCTGGGCGGTCTGACGGTAGACCTCCACCTCCAGGGTGGAGTAGGCGGGGCCGCCGAGGATCTGCACGACACCGAACGAGGTGAACGTGAAGAGGAAGACCATCAGCGCGGCGGCGGCCACCGCCGGGCCGAGCGCGGGCAGGGTCACCCGCCGCCAGGCGGCGAACCG
Source organism: Streptomyces sp. NPDC059452 (assembly GCF_042750035.1). Classification (NCBI taxonomy): domain Bacteria; kingdom Bacillati; phylum Actinomycetota; class Actinomycetes; order Kitasatosporales; family Streptomycetaceae; genus Streptomyces; species Streptomyces sp. NPDC059452. The sequence continues at coordinate 154,058 of NZ_JBHYVE010000008.1, read as the reverse complement.
TCCGGCGCCGAGCACCCGGGCGGCCTCCTCCTGCCGCGGGTCCAGCTGCGACCAGAGGCCGCCGACCGTCCGGACGACCACCGCGTAGTTGAAGAAGACGTGCGCGAGCAGGATCGCCCACACGGTGGTGTCGAGCCGTACGCCCCAGAGCTCGTCCAGGAAGCCGCCGCGCCCGAGCAGCGCCAGGAACGCGGTGCCGACGACGACGGTGGGCAGCACGAACGGCACGGTGACGACCGCGCGCAGCACCTGCTTTCCCGGGAAGTCGAAACGCGCGAAGACGTACGCGCCGGGGAGGGCGATCAGCAGGGTGAGCGCGGTGGAGGCGAGGGCCTGCCAGGTGGTGAACCAGAGGACGTCGAGGATGTCCGGGCGGGCCAGCACCTCGCCGACCCGACCGAACTGCCACGCACCGTCCGTCTTCAGCCCGCGGCCGACGATCGCGGAGACGGGGTAGGCGAAGAAGACGGCGAAGAACGCGACGGGCACGGCCATCAGACCGAGCCGCACCGCGGCTCCGCGCCGCCCGCCTCCGCCGCCGAGCCGCACCGCCGCACCACGCCGCCCGCCTCCGCCGCCGGTCCGCGCGCCGCCGGGCACGGGTCCGGACCCGGCGGCCTTGGAGGTGCTGCCTACTTCACGACGAGCGAGTGCCACGACCGGACCCACTGCTCACGGTTGGCGGCGATCTTCTCCGGCGCCACCGTGGCCGGCTTCTCGACGGTCTCACCGAACTCCGTGAAGATCTCCGGCAGCTCGGCGTCCTTCACGACCGGGTTCACGAACATGTTCAGCGGCACGTCCTCCTGGAACGTCTTGCTGATCAGGAAGTCCAGGAGCGCCTTGCCGCCCGCCTCGTTCTTCGCGCCGTTCAGGAGTCCGGCGTACTCGGTCTGCCGGAAGCAGGTCCCGGTGGAGACGCCGGTCGGGGCCTCCTTGGGCTGCGGGTCGGCGTAGAGGACCTCGACGGGCGGGCTGGAGGCGTAGCTGACGACCAGCGGCCGGTCCGCCTTGGCCTTCTTGCCGCCCGCGGAGCCCGAGAACTCCTCGTGGTACGCCTCCTCCCAGCCGTCGACGACCTTGACGCCGTTGGCCTTCAGCTTCTTCCAGTACTCCTCGTAGCCGTCCTCGCCCTGGGTGGCGACGGTGCCGAGGAGGAAGCCGAGGCCGGGCGAGGAGTTCGCCGCGTTCTGGGTGACGAGGAGGTCCTTGTACGCGGGCTTCAGCAGGTCCTCGAAGGTCTGCGGGGGCGCGAGCTTCTTGTCGGCGAAGTACTTCTTGTCGTAGTTGACGCAGATGTCACCGGTATCGACGGGCGTGACGCGGTGCTTGTCGTCCTGCTCGGTGCCGTCCGCGACCCGGTCCAGGCCCTTGGCCTCGTACGCGGTGAAGAGGTCGTTGTCGAGGGCGCGGGAGAGCAGGGTGTTGTCGACACCGAAGAAGACGTCACCGCGCGGGGAGCCCTTGGTCAGGATCTCCTGGTTGAGCGCGGCACCGGCGTCACCGCTCTTGAGGAGCTCGACGGTGTAGCCGCTCTCCTTGGTGAACTGCTTCAGCACGTCTTCCGAGGCGTTGAAGGAGTCATGGGTGACCAGGGTGACGGTCTTGGAGCCGCTGCCCTTGGACGCGCCGGAGCCGGCCGGGGCGTCGTCGTCGGAGCTGCCGCAGCCCGCGAGGACGGTGACGCCGAGCGCCGCGGCGAGCGCGGTCGCGGCGTACTTCTTGGTGGTGTTCATGTGATTCCTCCTGGAGGTGACCAGGAAGAGACGCGGCCCCGCCCGCCCCCGGACGTACCGGAAGCGGGCAGGGCGCAACAGCTTGAGTAAGGTCCGAACTTCCTACCCGGAATGACCCGGGCGAGGTTCAGAGGGTCTGCGGCCAACCTGTCCTTGGTGCCGCACTCTCAGCGCTGTGGCGCTCCCCTGTCGGAATATGAAGTTGATTTCGGCCCAGGCTACACCGGCGGTTTTCGGCCTCGTCCGCCGGAGCGTCCCGGGACCGGTGAGGTGGCCGCTCCCGGCGCCCGTCGCGGCCCTCAGCGCTCGGAGGCCGCCAGCTGCCCGCAGGCCCCGTCGATCTCCTGGCCACGGGTGTCCCGGACGGTGACGGGCACGCCGTGGGCCGCGATGGCCTCGACGAACGCCTTTTCGTCCTCGGGCCGTGAGGCGGTCCACTTGGAGCCGGGCGTGGGGTTCAGCGGGATCAGGTTGACGTGCACCCGCTTGCCCTTGAGCAGCCGGCCGAGCAGGTCGCCGCGCCAGGCCTGGTCGTTGATGTCCCGGATCAGGGCGTACTCGATGGAGATCCGGCGGCCGGACTTCTCCGCGTACTCCCAGGCGGCGTCCAGCACCTCGCGGACGTTCCACCGGGTGTTGACGGGGACGAGGGTGTCGCGCAGCTCGTCGTCCGGGGCGTGCAGCGAGACGGCGAGGCGGCACTTGAAGCCCTCGTCGGAGAAGCGCAGCATCGCCGGGACGAGCCCGACGGTGGAGACGGTGATCCCGCGCTGGGAGAGGCCGAGACCGTCCGGCTCGGGGTCGGTGAGCCGGCGGATCGCTCCGACGACACGGTTGTAGTTGGCGAGCGGCTCGCCCATGCCCATGAAGACGATGTTGGAGAGCCGGGCCGGACCCCCGGGCACCTCGCCGTCGCGCAGGGCGCGCATGCCGTCGACGATCTGGTGCACGATCTCGGCGGTGGACAGATTGCGGTCGAGCCCGGCCTGCCCGGTGGCGCAGAAGGGGCAGTTCATCCCGCACCCGGCCTGGGAGGAGATGCACATCGTGACGCGCTCGGGGTAGCGCATCAGGACGGACTCGACCAGTGTCCCGTCGTGCAGCTTCCACAGCGTCTTACGGGTGGTGTCGTCGTCGCAGCTGATGTGGCGGACCACGGACATCAGGTCGGGGAACAGCGCCTCGGCGAGCTTCTCCCGGGATCCGGCGGGGATGTTGGTCCACTGCTCCGGGTCGTGCGCGTACCGCGCGAAGTAGTGCTGCGAGAGCTGCTGGGCGCGGAACGGCTTCTCGCCGGTCGCGGCGACCGCTTCCTTGCGCTCGGCGGGCGTGAGGTCGGCGAGGTGCCGCGGCGGCTTCTTGGCTCCGCGGGGCGCGACGAAAGTGAGTTCTCCGGGCTTAGGCATGGTTCATCCAGTGTCGCAGACAGACGGGTGAGGGCCCGCCGCCCTGTGGACAACGGACCCTCACTCGTAGAACGTGCAGGTCGGGCGTGGTGCGCGCCCTTGAGAGGACGCTCAGCCGGAGCCGACGAACAGGACCAGCAGCAGCCAGACCACCGGTGCGGTCGGCAGCAGTGAGTCCAGCCGGTCCATGATGCCGCCGTGGCCGGGGAGCAGGGTTCCCATGTCCTTGATCCCCAGGTCCCGCTTGATCATGGACTCGCCGAGGTCGCCGAGGGTGGCGCTGACGGCGACCGCGAGACCGAGCAGCAGCCCCTGCCACCAGGCGCCGCCGTCGATCAGGAACTCCATGCACAGCGCGCCCGCGACCATGGCGAAGGCCACGGCACCGAGCAGGCCCTCGCGGGTCTTGCCGGGGCTGATGCGGGGGGCGAGCTTGTGGGTGCCGAAGCGCCAGCCGACCGCGTACGCCCCGGTGTCGCTGACGACGGTGAGGATGAGGAAGGTCAGCACCCGCCACGGTCCGTCGTCCGCCGTCAGCAGCAGGGCGACGAAGGTGGCCAGGAAGGGTACGTAGAACGCGGCGAAGACGCCCGCCGTGACGTCCTTGAGATACCCCTCCGGGGGCTCGGTCATCCGCCAGACCAGCACCGCGAGCGCGGTCAGGGCCATGGCGACCCAGGCCCCCTCCGCGCCCCGGGCGTAGCCGGCGACGACCATCGCGGCTCCGCCGACGGCGAGCGGAACGAGGGGCGCCTTGATGCCCTTCTGCTCCTGGAGCCGGGAGGTGAGCTCCCAGAGGCCGACCACGACGGCGAGCGCGATCACACCGACGAAGACGGCCTTCACGATGAACAGCGAGGCGGCGATGACGGCGCCGAGCCCCACGCCGACCCCTATGGCGGCGCGCAGATCACGCCCCGCACGCTTCTTCTGCGGCGGGGACGGCAGCGGGGTGGACATGGGCTCCTGCGGCATCTCGTCACGGAACAGGGGGCCGCTGACGTGCGCGGCGTCCCTGTCCCGGTCTCCACGGCTCTGTGCGTCTCTACCTGCGTCGGGAACGTCCGGCACGTTGGGCATGGGCCGAGTCTGCTGGGCTTCATGCACATCGTAGGCGGGACCCGCCGGAGCGACCCCCATCTCGGGGGCACCCCGGTAACCGGCTCCCTGCGGTGCGCCCCAGGAAGAGTCGTTCATCAGACTTCGAGCAGCTCGGCTTCCTTGTGCTTGAGCAGCTCGTCCACCTGCGCGACGTACTTCGCGGTGGTGTCGTCGAGCTCCTTCTCGGCGCGGCGCACCTCGTCCTCGCCGGACTCCTTGTCCTTGACGAGCTTGTCGAGCGCTTCCTTGGCCTTGCGGCGGATGGAGCGGATCGAGATCTTGGAGTCCTCGGCCTTGGTCTTGGCGACCTTGATGTACTCCTTGCGGCGGTCCTGGGTGAGCTCGGGGAACGTCACCCGGATGATATTGCCGTCGTTGCTCGGGTTGACGCCGAGGTCGGAGTCGCGGATCGCCTGCTCGATGTTGCGCAGCGCGGTCTTGTCGAACGGCGTCACGACGGCCATCCGCGGCTCGGGCACCGAGAACGAGGCCAGCTGGTTGATCGGGGTCAGTGCGCCGTAGTAGTCCGCGACGATCTTGTTGAACATCGCCGGGTGCGCACGGCCGGTACGGATCGCGGCGAAGTCCTCTTTCGCGACGACGACGGCCTTCTCCATCTTCTCCTCGGCCTCAAGGAGGATTTCTTCGATCACCACGTGCTCCTGCGTGTCTTGTGTGGGCGCGGCATCGTCATCACCGTGCCCTGCGGGTCCTGCGTCGCGTCCTCACCTGCACGGTGTCCGACCGGCAGGCCGTTGTCCATCCTGGGGGGGGCCGTCAGGCCCGGGTGCTCTCGTCGCTGACGAGCGTGCCGATCTTCTCACCCTTGACGGCGCGAGCGATATTGCCCTCGGCGGTCAGCTCGAAGACGAGGATCGGGAGCTTGTTGTCACGGCAGAGCGTGATGGCGGTGGCGTCGGCGACCTTCAGGTCGCGCGTGATCACCTCGCCGTACTCCAGCGCGTCGAACTTCACCGCGTCGGGGTTGGCCTTCGGGTCGGAGTCGTAGACCCCGTCCACGCCGTTCTTCCCCATGAGCAGCGCCTCGGCGTCGATCTCCAGGGCGCGCTGGGCGGCGGTGGTGTCGGTGGAGAAGTACGGCATGCCCATACCGGCGCCGAAGATGACGACGCGCCCCTTCTCCAGGTGCCGTACGGCACGGAGCGGGATGTACGGCTCGGCGACCTGACCCATGGTGATGGCGGTCTGGACGCGCGAGTCAATGCCCTCCTTCTCCAGGAAGTCCTGGAGCGCCAGGCAGTTCATGACGGTGCCGAGCATGCCCATGTAGTCGGACCGGGCCCGGTCCATGCCGCGCTGCTGGAGCTCGGCACCGCGGAAGAAGTTGCCTCCCCCGATGACCACCGCGATCTGGGCGCCGTCGCGTACGACGGCGGCGATCTCGCGGGCGATGGTGTGCACGACGTCGGGGTCGACGCCGAGGCCGCCACCACCGGCGAAGGCCTCGCCGGAGAGCTTCAGCATGAAGCGCCCGGAAAACGTGTCGTCGCGCTTGTCGTCGGCCTGAATGGCGTCCGCGCCCTTGTCCATGGAAATTCTCCTCGTGCACATACGAAGAAGGCCATTGCCGGTGGGTCTGGTGTCCCTACAGCGGCAATGGCCTCCTCGTCAGATCTGCGGTCGTCCGGCGTGAGTGCGGCCGTCGACTGCACCCGACCCTATCGGGTCGGATGCTGTTCGCCCGGACGGACTCAGATGCCGACCTTGATGCGCGAGAAGCGCTTCAGGGTGACACCGGCCTCGTCCAGAACCTTCTGGACGGACTTCTTGGCGTCCAGCGCGTACGGCTGGCCGAGGAGGGTGGCCTCCTTGAAGAAGCCGTTGACGCGACCCTCGACGATCTTCGGGAGCGCGGCCTCGGGCTTGCCCTCGGCGCGGGTGGTCTCCTCGGCGACGCGGCGCTCGGCCTCGACGACCTCGGCCGGGACGTCCTCGCGGGAGAGGTACTTCGGGGCGAAGGCGGCGATGTGCTGCGCGATGCCCTTGGCCAGGTCGGCGTCGGCCTTGTCCAGCTCGACCAGGACACCGATCTGCGGGGGCAGGTCGGGCATGGTGCGGTGCATGTACACGGAGACGAAGTCGCCGGTGAACTGCGCGAAGCGGTCCAGGACGATCTTCTCGCCGAGGTTGGCGTTGGCCTCGTCCACGTACGCCTGGACGGTCTTGCCGGGCTCGATCTCGGAGGCGAGGAGCGCGGCGATGTCGGCCGGGGAGGTGGCGGCGACGTGCGCGGCCAGCGCGTTGGCGACGGCCTGGAACTTGTCACCCTTGGCGACGAAGTCCGTCTCGCACTTCAGCTCAAGGAGGACGCCGGACGTCTTGTCCTCGGAGATGAGGGAGACGACGGCACCGTTCTCGGCGGAGCGGCCCTCGCGCTTGGCGACGCCCTTCTGGCCCTTGATACGGAGCGCCTCGACGGCCTTGTCGACGCTGCCGTCGGCCTCGTCGAGCGCCTTCTTGCAGTCCATCATGCCGGCGCCGGTGAGCTCGCGGAGCTTCTTGACGTCAGCGGCGGTGTAGTTCGCCATGAGTCTGTATGTCTCTCTCGAAGTCTGAAAGATCTACGGGTGGACGGCGGGGGCAGCGCTTGTGGCGCCGGCCCCCGCCGTCAGTAGCCGTGACGGGTGTCAGGCCTGCTCGGCGTCCGCGTCGGCGGCCGGAGCCTCGACAGCGGCCTCGGCCTCGGCGACGGCCTCGGCCGGCTTCTCGGCGTCGGCGACCTTCTCGGTCTCGGCGGAGGACTGGACCTCGGCGGCAGCCGCGGTCTCGTCCTTCTTGTCGCCCTCGAGCAGGTCGCGCTCCCACTCGGCGAGCGGCTCGCCGGCGGCCTTCTCGCCCGGCTTCGAGTCACCGGTGGCGGCACCGGAGCGGGCGATGAGGCCCTCGGCGACGGCGTCGGCGATCACGCGGGTGAGCAGGGTGACGGAGCGGATCGCGTCGTCGTTGCCCGGGATCTTGTAGTCGACCTCGTCGGGGTCGCAGTTGGTGTCGAGGATCGCGACGACCGGGATGTGGAGCTTGCGCGCCTCACCGACGGCGATGTGCTCCTTCTTGGTGTCGACGATCCAGACGGCGCTGGGCACCTTCTGCATCTCGCGGATACCACCGAGGGTCTTCTCCAGCTTGGCCTTCTCGCGCGAGAGGACCAGGAGCTCCTTCTTGGTGAGGCCGGAGGCGGCCACGTCCTCGAAGTCGATGAGCTCAAGCTCCTTCAGACGCTGAAGGCGCTTGTAGACGGTGGAGAAGTTGGTGAGCATGCCACCGAGCCAACGCTGGTTGACGTACGGCATGCCGACGCGCGTCGCCTGCTCGGCGATGGCCTCCTGGGCCTGCTTCTTCGTACCCACGAACATGATGGAGCCGCCGTGGGCGACGGTCTCCTTGACGAACTCGTAGGCGCGGTCGATGTACGACAGCGACTGGAGCAGGTCGATGATGTAGATGCCGTTGCGCTCGGTGAAGATGAAGCGCTTCATCTTCGGGTTCCAGCGACGGGTCTGGTGACCGAAGTGGACGCCGCTTTCCAGCAGCTCCCGCATCGTGACGACGGCCATGGCCGTACTCCTTGAGGTACTCGGTTGTCGCGACCGCAGGTTTACGGTCGCGCCTGACGCCCCGACGCGCCGTGCCACAAGGGACCGAGGAGCGCGGCCACCGTCCGCGAAGAGGGAGGTGGCGGGGCGTGCGAAGTCGACCCGGTGACCCGGATCGCCGTAAGAAGTGTACGGGACCCGTGGGGTACCGGGTGACGGCGATGTCCACAACCGGCGAGTACTCCACAGGAGCGGTCCAAGATCCCCGGAATCCGCCCCTCCGGGAGAGCGTTGATCCATGCGATTCCTGCGATCTCCGCGATTCCCCCGATCCCTGCGATTCCCCCGACCTCTGCGGCTCCTGCCGTCCCCGCGCCTCCCGTCCCCCTGCCTGCCGCCCCGCACGCCCGGCCTGCGGCGCCGCGTCCGCGTGCCGGTGTTCCTGCTGGTCGCGGCCTTGCTGACGGCCGCACTGCCGCCACCACGGGCGCCGGCCGGGGCCACCGGGTCATGGCTGCTGCCGACCGCACGGGCCGAAGAGGCGCCACCGCCGATGTCCGGGCCGGGGGCGGGCGGGGATCAGGGTGCGGAGGGGGAGCCGGGTCCGGACCGGAAGCCGGGGGCGGGCGAAGGCCGGGAGCCGTCTCCGTCGGCGGGTGGGCCGGGGGCGGGCGTGGGGGCCTTCGTGGAGGTGGGTGGTGGTCCGGTCTGGCCGGTGGGCGGGAGGCCTGCGGTGTTACGGGGGTGGGAGCCGCCGTCCACCCCGTACGGGCCCGGCCACCGCGGCGTCGACCTTGCGGCATCGCCGGGCACCGTCGTGCTGGCCGCCGCCACCGGCCGGGTCTCGTTCGCGGGGCGGGTGGCCGGGCGCGGGGTCCTCGCCATCGAGCTGGCCGGGAGCGGGGCGCCGCCGTTGCGGACGACGTACGAGCCGGTGCGGGCGCTGGTGCGCAAGGGCGACCTCGTGGTGGCGGGCCAACCGGTCGGCCTCCTGGAGGCGGGTCCGTTCCACTGCGCCACGGGCTGTCTGCACTGGGGGCTGCGGCGGGGGAAGGCCTACCTGAACCCGCTCTCGCTCCTTCGGCGCGGCCCGTCGCGGCTGCTGCCGGTGTTCGGGCTGCCCGAACCGGCGGGGGCGGCGGTGCCCGGAGCCGCCGGGCTCAGCCCCGTACGCCGCGCAGGATCATGGCGACGGCGGTGTCCGCGATGACGCCGGGCTCCTCCGCCACGGTCAGCTCGATACGGCGCACGGCGGCGTCCACCGAACCTTGCAGGAGCATCGCGGCGAGCCTCGGCTGGGTGTGGCCGAGGTCGCCCAGCGCTTCGACGATCATGGCGATCAGACCGCCGTGCGCGGCCCGGATCTTCTCCCGGGCACCGGCGTCCAGCTCGCTCGCGGAGATCGCGACGACCGCCCGGTGCCGACGGTCCCCGACGAGGTCGAGCTGTCGGCGGACATACGCCTCGATCTTCGCCTCGGGGGTCTCGGCACGCTCCATCGCGTTCTCCACCTCGGCCGCCCAGACGGGGAAGTCGACGGCGCAGAGCTCCTCGACGACGGCGGCACGGGAGCGGAAGTACTCGTACACGGAGGACCGGGCGAGCCCGGTGCGCTCGGCGAGTGCGGGGAAGGTCAGCGCCTCCGTACCGCCCTCGGACAGCAGGGAGCGCGCGGCGTCCAGGAGGGCGCCGCGCTGCATGGTCCGGTGCTCGGCCACGGAGGCCGCTCGAATCCTGGGCACGTATCCACTCTACGGCGGCGGGTGCCGGAGGGAAGGGCCGAGCCCGGGGCCGTGCGTTCGGATCAGGCCGGAGGGAGGGGTTTCAGCGACCGGCGTCGGCCAGTTTGGCCCGCAACTGGAGCACGGACTTGGTGTGGATCTGGCTGACCCGGCTCTCCGTCACTCCGAGGACGTTGCCGATCTCCGCGAGGGTCAGGCCCTCGTAGTAGTAGAGGGTCACCACCGTCTTCTCCCGGTCGGGGAGCGTGTTGATGGCGCGCGCGAGCAGCCTTCTGAGCTCGCGGTCCTCGGCCACCTCCACCGGGTTGTCGGCGGCGGTGTCCTCCAGGGTGTCCATCAGGGTCAGCCGCTCGCCGCCCTCGCCGCCCACCTGGAGCATCTCCTCCAGGGCGACGACATTGGCCAGCGACAACTGGCTGAAAACCGCGTGCAGTTCCTCCAGGCCGATGCCCATCTCCGAGGCCACCTCGGCCTCGGAGGGCGTGCGCCTCAGCTGGGCCTCCAGCGTGGCGTAGGCGCGCTCCACGTTCCGCGCCTTCTGCCGGACGGAACGGGGGATCCAGTCGAGCGCCCGCAGTTCGTCGATCATCGCGCCGCGGATCCTGGTGATCGCGTACGTCTCGAACTTGATGGCCCGCTCGATGTCGAACTTTTCGATGGCGTCGATCAGTCCGAAGACCCCGGAGGAGACGAAGTCGGCCTGCTCGACGTTGGACGGCAGCCCCACACTCACCCGGCCCGCGACGTACTTGACGAGCGGCGAGTAGTGCAGGATCAGCTGCTCCCGCAGCCGCTCGTCGCCGGTGGTCTTGTACGAACGCCACAGTTCGTCGAGCGAGGAGGGGGCGGGAGGGCGCACAGTGCCACGCGCAACCGGTGGTACTGCCGCGCGGTCAGACCCGGAGGTGTGCTGGGGCATGTGGTGCCTTGAGCCGTTCTGCCGTGAAGTGCTGGGGGACTTTTGTCTGGGGCGGAATCCTTGTGAGCGTAGCGTGACTACGGCGTCGCAGTCCGCACAGGAGCGGAGATCCGGGCTGCGTGATTGCGTTCTGCCGTTCACGCTGCCCGCACCCGCCGGGAGCCGGGCCGACACCGTGGTCAACGGCCCCGGCGCAGGTCACCGATCGATCGTGCGAGGTCATCGGCCTTACCTTTTCACCCGAATGCTCCAGGTCAAGGACCGCCTCGCCGCGCGTCGCCGTTGCGTGGCGCCGGGCGCGTCAACCTCCAGCTGTCGCCTTCCCGTTCGACGAACCCCAGTGAGTGCAGTTCGTACAGTCGCCCGAGTGTTTCGTCGGTGGAGGTCCCCGCCTCGCGGGCGAGGTCACGGGGGTGGACCGAGCCGTGGTAGGGGAGGGCTTCGAGGACCCGCGCCCCCGCCGCGTCCAGCCGGTCCCGGGGCAGCAGCGGGCCGCGCCGGTCCGGTGCGAGGTCCCCGATGTCCCCGATCAGTTCGGCGACTTCGGACGCGTCGGTGACCAGCACCCCTTCGCCGCGCAGCAGTTCGTGGACCCCGGCCGACAACCCGCTGGTGACGGGCCCGGGCACCCCCATCGCGAACCGGCCGAGCCGCTGCGCCTGACGGGCGGTGACCAGGGAACCGCTGCGGTACTCGGCCTCCACGACGACCGTTCCCCTGGTCAGGGCGGCGATCACGCGGTTGCGCAGGACGAACCTGCTGCGCGTCGGGTGGGCGCCCGGCGGCAACTCCGCGATCACGAGGCCCTGTTGCACCACCCGCCCGAGCAACTCCGCGTGGCCGCGCGGGTAGGGTACGTCGACACCGCAGGCCAGCACCGCCGCCGTCGCGCCGCCCACGGCCAGCACCCCCCGGTGCGCCGCTCCGTCCACCCCGAACGCGGCGCCGGACACCACCACCCAGCCGCGCTCGGCCAGCCCGGCGCCGAGCGTGGCCGCCATGTGGGCCCCGTACGGGGTGCAGGCCCGCGCGCCGACCACCGCGACCGAGCGCAGGGCCCACAGCCGCAGGTCCGGCCGGCCCCGCACCCAGAGCCCGACGGGCCGTGCGTCGCCCAGGTCGTCGAGCTGGCTCGGCCACTCCCGGTCCCCCGGGCAGACGAACCGCCCGCCCACGGCCGCGACGGCCGCCAGGTCCCGCTCGGGCTCGGCCGCCGCCGCGCGGAGCCGGTAGCCCTCCAGCCGTACGGCGCTCATCCCCCGTAACCGCTCGGCGGTGCCGTCCGCGACGCACAGCGCCCGCAACAGCCCGACGGGCCCGGTCTGCCGCAGCCATCCCCCGGCACGCTCGTCCCCCGGCTCCAGCACCCGGGTCAACGCGGCCCGCGCCAACCGCTCGGCCTCCGACACCGCCCCCGACCGCCGCTCGTCCGGCTCCGGCCCCAGGGCTGGCTGCCCACAGTCCGCCCCGAGCCCCGGCTGCTGCGGGCCCGGCCCCGGCCCCGGCCTCCGTTCAACCGGCGTCGGCCCCTGGACCGGCCGCTCTCTGTCCACCCCAGCCCCCGGCCCCGACCGCTCCAGGGCCAGCCGCTCCAGGCCCGGCCGCTCCAGGCCCGGGCCCGACCGCCCCGCCTCCACCCCCTTCACAGCGCCCCCGCCTCCACCGGCTCCATCGGCGCCCCCCGCTGGATGCCCGTCCGCAGTTCCAGGGCCACCGCGATGTCGTGGGCCTCCGGCCGGGGAGCGCCCCGTAGGTCTGCCACCGTCCAGGCCACCCGCAGCACCCGGTCCAGGCCCCGGGCGGTGAGGAGGCCGCGCTCCAGGTCCCGTTCGGCGGCGGCCAGGGCGCCGGGGGCGGCGAGCAGGCGGGTGCGCAGTTCGTGGCCGGGGACCTCGCTGTTGGTGGTCCACGGCGTCCCGGTCAGCCGCTCCGCCGCCCGTGCCCTGGCCTCCCGCACCCGCGCGGCCACCACGGCCGTCGGCTCGCCCCGGCCGCCCTGCTCCAGCAGGTCCGCCCGGTCGACCGGCTCCACCTCGACCCGCAGGTCCACCCGGTCGAGCAGGGGGCCGGACAGTCGCGCCTGGTAGCGGCGGGCCACCGAGGGCGGGCACTCGCAGCCCGCCCCGGTCAGGGTGTGCCGCCCACAGGGGCACGGGTTGGCGGCCAGCACCATCAGGAACCGGGCGGGCAGCCGCACCACCCCCGCCGCCCGCGCCACCACCACATGGCCGGACTCCAGCGGCTGGCGCAGCGCGTCCAGCGCCTTGCCCGAGAACTCCGGCGCCTCGTCCAGGAAGAGCACCCCGCGATGGGCGAGCGAGACCGCCCCCGGCCTCGGCATCCCGTTGCCCCCGCCCACCAGCGACTGCATGGTCGCCGAGTGGTGCGGGGCGCAGTAGGGCGCCCGGGAGACGAGCGGTTCACCCGGGGGGAGGATGCCCGCCACGGAGTGGACCGCCGTCACTTCGAGGGATTCCTGCCGGGTCAGCGGCGGCAGGACCGTCGAGAGCCGCTCGGCCAGCATGGTCTTGCCCGCACCCGGCGGACCCGAGAGCAGCAGGTGGTGTCCCCCGGCCGCCGCCACCTCCAGGGCCCTGCGGGGGCGCAGCTGCCCCGCGACGTCGGCCAGGTCCGGGGTGTGTCCCTCACCGCGTGCGGAGGCCGGGGCCAGCCCGGCGCCGAGGCTGCCCGGGACCATGAGTCCGGCGAGCATCGCGTCGGGGCGCCCCCGGCCCTCGGCAGACTCATCGGGGACCGGTTCGTCGCAGAGCACGGCGATGAGCTGGCGCAGGCTCCGTACGCCGAGGACCGAGATGCCCGGCACCAGGGCGGCCTCCCCCGCCGTCTGCTCGGGGACGACGACGTACTCGTATCCGGCCTCGGCCGCCGCGAGGACGGCGGGCAGCACTCCCCGTACGGGACGGACCCGCCCGTCGAGCCCCAGCTCGCCGATCATCACCACATCGGCGATGGCGGCGGGGTCGAGCCGCTCCGCAGCGCCGAGCACCGCGCACGCTACGGCGAGGTCGAAGCCCGAGCCGCTCTTGGGGACCGAGGCCGGGGAGAGCCCCACCGTGAGCTTCTTCTGCGGCCACTCCGCCCCGGAGTTGACCACCGCCGCCCGCACCCGGTCCCGGCTCTCGACCAGGCTCTTGTCCGGCAGCCCGACCAGGGTGAAGGCCGCCACCCCGGGCTCCAGATCCGCCTGGACCTCCACCACCACGCCCTCGACGCCGACCAGCGCCACGGAACACGCCCGTGCGTACCCCATCAGGACACCCCCCGCGCATGCTCGGTGACGGGAGCTCCGCGCCGGGGCACGAGCACCCCGACCAGATCGATCCGGACCCCGCCCGGCGGTGGCCCACCGTGCCGGTCCAGCCAGATCTCGGCGAGCCGCCGCAGCCGGTCCGCCTTGACCGGGGTGACCCCGGCCATGGGATGTTCGAACCCGCCCGACCTGCGGGTCTTCACCTCGCAGAAGACCAGTGCGTCGCCGTCCCGGGCGACGATGTCGATCTCTCCGGCGCGACAGCGCCAGTTGCGCTCGATCACGGCCATTCCGGCGTCGGTCAGCAACCGTGCCGCCAGATCCTCGCCGTACCGCCCGAGTGCCCCCCGTGCGTTCATTCGGCACCACCTCCGGGACCGACTCTGACCCGGCCGCCGGAATGTTGTGGATCTTGGTGGACAACCTTCCCGATGTGGAAAACCCGGCCACCCACACGGGTGACCGGGTCTGTACCGCGTCTCGCACGAGTCGGCGGTCCCGTGACGTACGGACCGCGCGGGGTCAGCCTCCCGGAAGTTCCAGATCGCTCTTGTTGAGCTCTTCGATATTGACGTCCTTGAAGGTCAGCACGCGGACCTTCTTGACGAACCTCGCGGGCCGGTACATGTCCCAGACCCAGGCGTCCGCCATGGACACCTCGAAGAAGACCTCACCCTGGACGGAGTGCACCTGCATCTCGTAGTCGTTGGTGAGGTAGAAGCGCCGTTCGGTCTCGATCACATATTTGAACAGACCGACGACATCGCGGTACTCCCGGTAGAGCTTCAGCTCCATCTCGGTCTCGTACTTCTCGAGGTCCTCGGCGCTCATGGCATGTTTCCCCTTCAGCCGTGCGTCCCCCCATTGTGCGTCAGCCTTCGACGCCCCTGGACGATCAGACGATTTCGGGGGCGAGGACCGACGGGACACGCGGGGGACCCTCGTCGAGGAGCGTGCGCAGCAGCTCGGCGAGTCTGGTCGGGTACACCGTCTCACGCGTCGCGAGAAGTTCGGCGGAGGTCCACCACCTCAGACCGTCGACGCTGCGCAGTTCCAGCTCGGTGAGGCCCCGGGGGTCGGTGGCGGTCCGTTCCGTACGGGCCAGGAAGTACCACTCGTCCTGGTCCCAGCGCCGCCCGTCGAACGGGAAGGAGCAGATCCGCTTCCAGATCACCGGGCCCAGCTCGATGCCGGTGATCCCGGTCTCCTCGGCCACCTCGCGGCGGGCCGCCTCCTCATGGCTCTCGTCTCCCTCCAGGCCGCCGCCGGGCGTGAACCACCAGTCGTTGCCGGGGTCGCCGGGCTCATGGCCGTGGAGCAGGAGGATCCGGTCCTCCGGGTCCAGGAGCACCACCCGGGCCACCCTGCGCCTCGCACCGGCCACCGGGCCGCTCCGACCGCCCGCCTCACCGGCCACCGGGCCGATCCCATCGCCCGCCTCACCGGCCACCGGCCCGATCCCATCGCCCGCCTCACCGGTCACCGCGCGGCCCCCGCGGCCCGCCTGCGGGCGGAGCGGGCGGCGATGGGCCCGTACGCGGCTCCGCCCAGGATGAGGACCATGCCCACCAGCGCCGCCCCCACCTGGAGCCGGAGCGGGCCGTCGGCGGAGACTCCGCCGGGCAGCGCGGCGAACGACTCGGGGCGGCCGATCATGCCGTTCATCGGCCAGGCCACCGCGTCGACCCGGCCCTGGACCGCGCTCAGGGGTACGGAGCCCTGTCCGGCGTCCGCCAGGTGGACCCGGGAGTCCAGGGAGGTGGACCGCTCGTCGCCGAGGAGGAAGATCTGCCCCTCGGGCACCTCGGCGGAGAACTCCTGCGGCGAGGCGGGCGCCGGGGTGCCGTCGGCGGGGCCCCGGTTCAGATACGGCTCCTCGACGGGCGTCCCGTCGACCGTGAGCCGCCCCTTCTCGTCGCAGCAGGCCACCGTGTCCCCGCCGACGCCGACCACGCGCTTCAGCATGGGAGTGTCCCCCCAGACCTTGTCGGTGAAGACCACCACGTCACCACGGCGGACATCGGCGCCGTCGATCCGCTGCGCGAGCACCCGGTCGCCCACGTTCACCGTGGGCGACATCGACGCGGTGGGGACGCTGTACGGCTTGTAGACCACCGCCGCCCAGAGGAACCCGCCGAGGAACAGCACACAGCCGACGGCCACGGCCAGGCCCGACACCATCGCGCCGGCCCGGCCGTGGCCGTCCTCACCACCTCGCGTACCGCTCATCCCAGCGCTCCCCCATCGGAGATCGACAATCGCTGATCCGAGTCGGCACCCTACCCGGCGGTACGCCTCACGGTCAGCCTCCTGCGCCGCCAGAGCACCAGGGGCAGCGCTCCGGCCACGCCCAGCGCGGCCGGGGCCATCGCGGCGGCCGCGTTCAGACCGGGCTGGTCGAAGGTGCCGGGCACCGGCAGGGTCGCCCAGCGGCCCACCGGCCAGGCCACGACGATCGCACGGCCGACGACCTCGTCCGTGGAGACGGTGCCCTGGCCGGGAAGCTCCTGGTGGTAGCGGGAGTCCAGCGAGTTCTGCCGGTGGTCGCCCATGACGAAGATCCGGCCCTCCTCCACCTTGATCGGTCCGAAGGGCCTGTCGTTGCACGGGGTGTTCCCCGGGAAGATGAACGACTTCTCGTCGAGCGCCTTGCCGTTGACCGTGACCGGTCCGTTCTCCTTGCACTCCACGGTGTCACCGCCGACCGCGATGACCCGCTTGATCAGGTCCTTCTGCTCGGAGGAGGGCATCAGGCCGATGAAGCTGAGGAACTTCTGCGCCACGTTGGGCTCCGGAACGGCGGTGTCGTCCAGCCAGCCGCCCGGGTCGTGGAAGACCACGACCTCGCCGCGCTCCGGCTCGGCGCCGAACCAGGGCGTCAGCTTGTCGACCAGCACCCGGTCGCCCCGCTGCAGGGTGTTCTGCATGGAGTCCGAGGGGATCGAGAACGCCTGGACCAGGAACGTCTTGATCAACAACGCCAGAATCAGTGCGATACCGATGAGCAGCGGCAGCTCCATCCAGAAGGAGCGCTGCTTTCTGGGGGGCCTGCCACCGTCCCCGTCCGGCGTACCGCCGTCCCCGCCGGGCGTACCGCCGTCGCCGCCCGGAGCGCCGCCGTCACCGTCCGGCGGGCGGGGCGCCCCGCCCGCGGGAGACTCGTCGCGCCCCGGCCGGTCCTCGGGTTCGTCGTGTCCGGATCGTGCGCCGACCGCCAAATCCCCCACATCCACTCCTCAATACGTGCCACTGCCCGCGCCCGATCCGGTGCAGGCCCACCACTCCCATAACGAGCGGGAGTTCCGCAGGGGTCGGGAGCCGGACCATTCCGTCCCGATCCGGAGTGGCAACCCTATGCGACGGGGCCGGACCCGCCGCCTCCGCTCCGCTCGCGCGGTCCACGGCGGCGAAGGCCTCGCGCTCCTCCAGGGTGCTCCAGTTGCCGAGCGGCCAGGCGATCACCACGGCACGTCCCACCACCTCGTCCTCGGAGACCGTGCCCTTGTCGGGCTCGTCGAGGTGGAAGCGGGAGTCGGCGGAGTTGGACCGGTGGTCGCCCAGCATGAAGAGCCGCCCCTGGGGGACCTCCACCTCGAACTGGACGGTGGAGGGCCGGTCGTCGGGGTGCAGGTAGGGCTCGTTCAGCGGTACGCCGTTGACGGTGACGCGGCCGTCCTCGCCGCAGCACTTCACGGTGTCGCCGCCGACGGCCACCACGCGTTTGATCAGGTCCTGCTCGTCGTCGGAGGGCAGCAGGCCGATGAAGGTCAGCGCCTCGGTGATCTGCTTGATGCCGACCGGCGGGTCCTCCTTCTCCCCGGTGTTCTCCTGCTGGAGCCAGCCGCCGGGGTCCTTGAAGACGACAACGTCGCCGCGCTGCGGTTTCGACCCGAACCGCGAGGTCAGCTTGTCCACCAGGACGCGGTCGCCGATCTGGATGGTCTGCTCCATCGATCCGGACGGGATCACGAACGCCTGGACGAGGAAGGTCTTCAGGACGAGCGCGATCAGCAGCGCCATGACGATGAGGACCGGTATCTCCTTCACCGCGGACCTGCGGCGCTTGCGCCGGACCTTCTTGGCGAGCCTGCGGCGCTCGGCCCGGGTCGGCAGCGAGCGGGGGGTGGTGGGCCGGCTCCCGGTCGGCAGGGAGGCGTCGGGGTCCGGGGCGCCGCGCGGGCGCCCTCGGTTACCCATGCGCCCTGCCGGGTGCCCGTACGCCGTCGAAGGCGCCGGTCTCCGCCAGGCCGCCGATCCGGGCGGGCGGCCAGCCCAGCCAGTCCACCCGGCCGGTCACCCGCTCGACGGGGACCATCCCGCCACCGGGCGACCCGAGGTGGTCGCGGGAGTCGCTGGAGCGGCTGCGGTGGTCGCCGAGCATCCAGAGGGTGCCCTGCGGTACGACGATGTCGAACGGCGCCTCGGAGGCGGTGTCCCCGGGGTGGAGGTACGTCTCGTCCACCGGCACCCCGTTCACCCGGAGCCCGCCCCGCGCGTCGCAGCAGACGACGCGGTCGCCGCCCACGCCCACCACGCGCTTCACGAAGTCGGTGTCGGCGGGCTCGGCCAGGCCCAGGGAGGCGGCCGCCCCGCGCGCCAGCGCGGTCACCGGGTTCGCGTCCAGGTCCTCCCGTACGAAGGAGCCCGTCCCGTCGAAGACCACGACGTCCCCGCGCTGGGGCTCGGCGCCGAAACGGTACGCGAGCTTGTTGACGAGCACCCGGTCCCCGACCCGCAGGGTGGGCTCCATCGAGCCGCTGGGGATCAGGAAGGGCTGGACCACGAAGGCGCTGAACAGCAGCAGCCCGGCCGTGCCCGCCATCCCCGTGAGGAGGATCCGTCGCCGCCAGGACCGTACGGAGGCGACAGCGCCCCGGACACGCGAGAAGCGCGACCCCTCCTCGGACCCGGCGGGGGGTTCCGAGGAGTGATCGCGCTCCGGGTGCTCTGCTTGCGTGTCCATCGCGGCCGAATCCTATCCGGCCGCGCTGTGGACACCAGCGGGTGCCTTACCGGCACCCCTGGAAGCAGCTCAGTTGTCGCGCTTCTCCTTGATCTTCGCGGCCTTGCCACGGAGCTCACGGAGGAAGTACAGCTTGGCGCGACGGACGTCACCGCGGCTGACGAGCTCGATCTTCTCGAAGATCGGGCTGTGCACCGGGAAGGTGCGCTCGACGCCGACGCTGAAGGAGACCTTGCGGACCGTGAAGGTCTCGCTGACGCCCGAGCCCTGACGGCGGATGACGACGCCCTTGAACTGCTGGATACGGGAGCGGTTGCCCTCGATCACGCGCACGTGGACGTTGACGGTGTCACCGGGGCGGAACGCCGGGACGTCCGAACGGAGGGTGGCGGCGTTGACGCCATCGAGCAGGGAAGCCATGAGTTCTGCTTTCTTCGCCGATGCCACAGGTCATCGACGGAATGATCGAGAGGAGTTCGGAGTGCTGTTCGCGTCGGGCGGGCGTCTGTCCCCCTGTGGCAGGGGCGCACGCCGGACGTACAGCAGCGGCCTATTCTTCCACGGCCGGGGGCCTGCGCCAAAATCGGCCGCCGGGCTCCGGCGCGAAGCCGAGGATGGAGAGGATCTCGCGGTCCTTCTTGTCGAAGGCGCTCGCCTCGCACCGCTCGATCAGATCGGGCCGGTTGAGGGCGGTACGGGCGAAGGCCCGGTCCCGCCGCCAGCGCGCGATCTTCCCGTGGTGGCCGCTGAGCAGGACGTCCGGGATACCCCGTCCGCGCCACTCGGGCGGCTTGGTGTAGACGGGCCCCTCCAGGAGGTTGGCCATGGCGCCGGGGGCGAAGGAGTCGTCGCGGTGCGATTCGGCGTTGCCGAGGACACCGGGCAGCAGCCGGGCCACGGCCTCCGTGATCACCAGGACGGCGGCCTCCCCGCCGGCCAGCACGTAGTCGCCGATGGAGACCTCGACGACCGGGAGCCGGGTGGCGTACTCGTCGATCACCCGGCGGTCGATGCCCTCGTACCGCGCCGGGGTGAAGACCAGCCAGGGCTTGGCGGAGAGCTCCACGGCCAGCTCCTGGGTGAACGGGCGGCCGCTGGGCGTGGGCACGACGAGGACCGGGGAGTGCGCACCGGCCTCGTACCCGTCGGCCAGGGCCTCGTCCAGCGCCTCGCCCCAGGGCTCGGTCTTCATGACCATGCCGGGACCGCCGCCGTAGGGGGTGTCGTCGACCGTGTTGTGCCGGTCGTACGTCCACTCCCGCAGGTCGTGGACGTGGACGTCGAGCACCCCGCGGGCGCGGGCCTTGCCGACGAGGGAGACGTTCAGCGGGTCCAGGTACTCGGGGAAGATCGTGACGACGTCGAGCCGCATCAGGAGCCCTCGCCCTTCGGCGCCTCGCCGGACTTCCCGGCCGTCCCCTCGGGCTCCGCCTCCTCGTCGCGGGAGGAGGCCACCACGGCCTCGCTCTCGTCGATCAGGCCGGGCGGCGGGGTGATGACCGCGCGCTGCTCCGCCAGGTCGATCGCGGTGACGATCTCCTCCACGAAGGGGATCATCACCTCGCTGCCGTCGGGGCGCTCCACGATGAAGAGGTCCTGCGAGGGCAGGTGGGAGATCTCGGTGATCCGGCCGATCTCGGTGCCGTCGGCGAGGACGACGTCGAGGTCGATCAGCTGGTGGTCGTAGAACTCGTCCTCGTCCTCGGGAAGCTCCTCCGGGTCCACCTCGGCGATCAGCAGGGTGTTGCGCAGGGCCTCGGCGCCCGTACGGTCGCGTACGCCTTCGAAGCGGAGCAGCAGCCTGCCGCTGTGCACCCGGCCGGACTCGATGGTGAGCGGGCCGGTGGCCGCCGGGTCGGTGGCCAGGACGGCGCCGGGCCCGAGCCGCAGCTCCGGCTCGTCCGTTCGTACCTCGACGGTGACCTCGCCCTTGATGCCATGGGCGCGGCCGATCCGCGCAACTACCAACTGCACGCTGTCTCTCCGATGGGTGGGGTGCGGACGTGGACAGGAGAACGTCCGGGGTGGCCGACGACAAAGGCCGGGGACGGCTCGAAAGCCCTCCCCGGCCCTGGCCGGTGTTCAACTGCGGTCAGCGGACCTGGTCCACGTCGACGAGGTCGACCCGGATGCCACGGCCGCCGATGGCGCCCACGACGGTCCGCAGAGCGCGAGCGGTGCGGCCGTTGCGGCCGATCACCTTGCCGAGGTCGTCGGGGTGGACCCGGACCTCCAGCACACGCCCGCGGCGCAGGGTGCGCGAGGCCACCTGCACGTCGTCGGGGTTGTCAACGATGCCCTTCACGAGGTGCTCGAGAGCCTCCTCGAGCATGCTCAGGCCTCGGTCGACTCGGTGGACGCGGCAGCGTCAGCCGCCTCGTCCGCCTTCTTGTCCGACTTCTTGGCCTTGGGGGTGATGGCCTCACCCTTGGCCTCGTCGCCGTCCGCGGACAGCGCCTCGAACAGGGCACGCTTGTCAGCCTTGGGCTCCGGCTGCAGCAGCGGCGCGGGGGCCGGGAGGCCCTTGTGGGCCTGCCAGTCACCGGTGAGCTTCAGGATCGCGAGGACCGGCTCGGTCGGCTGGGCGCCGACGGACAGCCAGTACTGCGCACGCTCCGAGTTGACCTCGATGCGCGAGGGGTTCTGCACCGGGTGGTACAGGCCGATCTCCTCGATGGCCCGGCCGTCACGGCGGGTACGGGAGTCGGCGACGACGATGCGGTAGTGAGGCGAACGGATCTTGCCCAGACGCTTCAGCTTGATCTTGACTGCCACGGAAGTGGTGTCTCCTGGTCTATGACGTGGTTGGGCACAACTAGATGCCACGTGGGGTTGCGGTACTCGGAGTGCCCGATGGACGCGTCAGCCGGAGGAGAGAGGGGTCCTGTGCGACTGTCGAGTACAGCTAGCCATTGTGCCACACCACTTCGCCTCACCCCACCGCGACCGCCGCTTCCGGGATCTGGAACGGCTTGCCGCAGCCACCGCAGACGATCGGGGCCTGGGCCAGGACCGAGGGGACGACGCGGACGTTGCGTCCGCAGTCGCAGACGGCCTTGACCCGGACACCGCCTCCGGAGGACCCGTGCCGGGCGGCAGGGCCCCGGAAGGAGCGCTTGGTGTCGGCGGCGGTGGCGACCGTGTGCGCCTTGAGGGCGCGCTGGAGCCGTTCGGTGGTCGGGCGGTACCGGCGCTTGGCCTCGGGATTCAGCGTGACCAGCGAGAATCCGCTGCTGGGGTGGGGTTCCTCGGCATGATCGAGGCCCAGCTCCTCGGCGATCGCGAGGAAGCGTCGGTTGTGGTAGCGGCCGGCGCGGGAGGTGTCACGGACTCCTCTCGCGGCGGCGATGCCGTGGACTGCCTCATGGAGCAGTCGCTCGAAGGAGAGCTCGGCGCCACAGGCGGACGAGGACTCTCCGATCAGGGACTCGGGCGCGGCTAGATCGGGCAGCTCGGGGTGGTACCGCTGAATGTCGGCCCACGCCTGTGCCAGCTCTGCGGCAAGTACAGGTGGTGTCGTGCTCACGTCGTGACAACGAGTCCGAGTGCTCCGGTGTTCCTATTCCGGGGCATCCCAAATAATTTGCACGTACCAGTCAGTTGCCCGTGATGTGCCCTGGATGCGTCCGGAGGCGGGCGGGTGCGCCGAACTGCGGAGAAGACGCATAGCTCGCACCAAGGTGGTGCACAGCGCGCGGGATGCGCGGCGCACGGGATGTGCGGTGCGCGGGATGCGCGGCGCACGGGATGTGCGGTGCGCCGGCGCCCGGTGCCGCTTACGGGCCCGGCAGCGAGGGTACCCGGCGGGCCGCTCGACGTGCCCGTCGCCCGGTGTCGGGTAAGACTGGTCCGAAGAGCAGACGTGGGCCGCCATGTGCCGCCGGGTGCGGCCGCACGGCGGTCCGGCGGCAGACCCTCGGGCCGGACCGGGCGCACGACGGACCGGGTTCACGACGGCGTGAAAAGGCCGGGCGCGGCGGTCCGCCGACGGGGCGCACGACCGGGGTACGCAAAGAGTGCCCCACAACCCCTGGACGGAACGGCGGATGCGCAGTTCCCTGGCATACGGGGGGGTGCGGACATACGCACACGGGGGCCGTCCACTCGGGCAAGATCGACCTCTTGGCGGATTGGGGCGCTTTCCATGACACCAACGCTCGTCCGGAACCTCCGGGACGCGGATCCCTCCGCGCCGGCGGACGCCGGTACCCGTGCCCGCGACTGGGCCGAGATCCAGGAACGCATGCTGGCACCGCTCTACGAGGCGGTGTACGACCGGCTCGAAGTCGGGCCCGCCACCCGGATGCTGTCGCTCGGCTGCGGCTCCGGGCTCGCCATGCTCGTCGCGGCGGCCCGGGGGGCGCAGGTCACGGGCGTCGACTCCGACCGGGAGCGGCTGGCGCTGGCCCGTGAGCGGCTGCTGCCCGACGAGGGCACGGAGGGCACGGAGGGCGCGGAAGGTGCGCCCGCGCACCGGGCCCGGCTGCACGACACCGGGCTCCCCCCGTCCGCCGGCGCGGACGGGGCACCGTACAACCTGATCACCGTGTTCGAGCCGATCGGGTGTGCGGCCGGGGACACCGAGGGGCTGGTGCCGGCGCTGCGGTCGGCCGTCCCGCTGGCCGTCCGGGGCGCGACCGTGGTCCTGACCGGCTGGGGCCCGCCGGAGCGGTGTGCCACGGCGCCGGTGCTGCGGGTGGCGGCCCGGCTGACGGAGTCCGCGCGTCCGCCCAGGCCGGGCGGGTGGCGGCCGACCCTCCGGGACGATCTGGAGGACGTGGCCGCGCGGGCGGGTCTGAAGCCGGACGGTTCGGGGCGGGTCTCCTGCCCGTTCGGGTACGCGGACCCGGACAGCGCGGTGCGCGGGCTGCTGGCGACCGGCCTCTTCGACGCCGCCGTAC
Organism: Streptomyces sp. NPDC059452; assembly: GCF_042750035.1. Lineage (NCBI taxonomy): Bacteria > Bacillati > Actinomycetota > Actinomycetes > Kitasatosporales > Streptomycetaceae > Streptomyces > Streptomyces sp. NPDC059452. The sequence continues at coordinate 130,465 of NZ_JBHYVE010000008.1, read as the reverse complement.
GGGCCACGGACCGCTCCCAGGTGGAGAAGGAGGTCACGGAGGCGCTGCACCCCTACCGGCGGGCGGACGGCACGGTGTGGATGCCGAACGTCTTCCGTTACCTGGTCTGCACGACGTGACCTGAAAGAAGGCGCCACGGACGCGCGTAAGGGGCGCCCTCTCTCAAGGGCGCCCCTTACGCGCGAGCCTGTGGGCCGGTCAGCCCATGAACTTCTTGAACTCGTCCGGCAGCTCGAAGTTCTTGTCCTCCTGGGCCGGGAGCCCGAACGCGCCGCCCTGGGCGGCGGCCTGCTCGCGGCGCTCCGCGGCGGCGGCCTCCTCGGCCTTGCGCTTCATCGGGTTGCCGCTCTTGCGCTTGCCCTTGGCCTGCTTGACCTGCTTCTTCTGGCGGCCGGGGCCGCCGCCCATGCCGGGCATCCCCGGCATCCCGGGCATGCCGCCGCCCTGGGCCATCTTCGACATCATCTTGCGGGCCTCGAAGAAGCGCTCCACCAGGCTCTTGACGGCGGAGACCTCGACGCCCGAACCCTTGGCGATACGGGCCCGGCGCGAGCCGTTGATGATCGTCGGCTCGGCGCGCTCCTTGGGCGTCATCGACTTGATGATCGCGGCGGTGCGGTCGATGTCGCGCTCGTCGATGTTGTTGATCTGGTCCTTGATCTGCCCCATGCCGGGCAGCATCCCGAGCAGCTTGGAGATGGAGCCCATCTTGCGGACCTGCTCCATCTGGGCCAGGAAGTCGTCGAGGGTGAAGTCCTTGCCACCCTTGCTCGACTGGAGCTTCGAGGCCATTTTGGCGGCCTCTTCCTGGCTGAACGTCTTCTCCGCCTGCTCGATCAGGGTGAGCAGGTCACCCATGTCGAGGATGCGGGAGGCCATCCGGTCCGGGTGGAAGGCGTCGAAGTCCTCCAGCTTCTCGCCGTTCGACGCGAACATGACCTGCTTGCCCGTGACATGGGCGATCGACAGGGCGGCGCCACCGCGGGCGTCGCCGTCGAGCTTGGAGAGGACCACGCCGTCGAAGCCGACGCCGTCACGGAAGGCCTCGGCGGTGTTGACCGCGTCCTGGCCGATCATCGCGTCGACGACGAAGAGGATCTCGTCGGGGCTGACGGCGTCACGGATGTCCGCGGCCTGCCGCATCAGCTCCTGGTCGATACCGAGGCGGCCCGCGGTGTCGACGATGACGATGTCGTGGACCTTGGCCTTGGCGAACTCGATGGAGTCCTTGGCGACCTGGACCGGGTCGCCGACGCCGTTGCCCGGCTCGGGGGCGTAGACCGCGACCCCGGCGCGGTCGGCGACGACGCTCAGCTGGTTGACGGCGTTGGGGCGCTGGAGGTCACAGGCGACGAGCAGCGGGGAGTGGCCCTGGCCCTTGAGCCAGAGGCCGAGCTTTCCGGCCAGCGTCGTCTTACCGGCACCCTGGAGACCGGCGAGCATGATCACGGTGGGCGCGGTCTTGGCGAACCGCAGCCGCCGGGTCTCGCCGCCGAGGATGGCGACGAGCTCCTCGTTGACGATCTTGACGACCTGCTGGGCGGGGTTCAGCGCCTGGGAGACCTCGACGCCGCGCGCCCGCTCCTTGACGTTGGCGATGAAGGCCCGGACCACGGGCAGAGCGACGTCGGCTTCCAGCAGGGCGATACGGATCTCGCGTGCCGTGGCGTCGATGTCCGCCTCGGACAAGCGGCCCTTGCCCCTGAGGTTCTTGAAAGTCGCGCTAAGGCGGTCGGAGAGAGTATCGAACACGGCGCTCGTCGGTCCTCAGGGTCGGGGGCGGGGCAGGTCAGTCGCCCTCCAGGGTATCCGGCCCCCGGAGAACACCAAGCCCTCGCCCGGATCCAGCCGGACGAGGGCTTGTCGCAAGCAGTCAGCCGAGGGCCTTCTCGACCTCCCGGGCGACCTCGGCGGCCCGGATCTCCGGCAGCGGTTCGCCATCGGTCCCGGTGACGTAGAAGGCGTCCACCGCGTTGGCGCCGAGCGTGGAGACATGGGCGCTGCGCACCCGTACCGCACTCCCCTCCAGGGCGTTGCCGATCCGGTGGAGCAGCCCCGGGGCGTCCTGGGCGCGGACCTCGATGACGGTGGCCCGGCGGGAGCCCGCGGCGGCCACGGTCACCCGGGGCGGCGGGGCCTTCACGCCTCTGCGGCGCGGATAGGCGGCCTCCCGCTCCGCGAGCCGGGCCCGGATGTCCAGGGAGCCGTCCAGGGCGCGTACGAGGTCGGCGCGGAGCCGGGCGGCCTGCGGGAGGGACCCGTACTCGGCCGCCACCCGCCAGCTGAGCAGCAGCAGGTCCGCGGTCTCCCCCACCTCGTTGGGGAGCTCCACCGCGCGCAGGTCGGCGGCGCGCACGGTGAGGCGGTGCAGGGCGAGGACCCCGGCGGCAGCGGGCAGGACGCCGGGGCGGTCGGGCAGGGCGATGAGCAGCTCGACGCCCACGGGTTCCACCTCGCCCTCCCCGGCGGGCTCCTCGGGCTGGGTGTGCAGGGTGAGGACGGGTTCGCCGGTGCGCAGGGCCTCGATCGCGAGGCGTTCGTGCTCGGCGCTGGGCGCGGCCTCCTCCGGCTCCTGGGGGGGCTCCCCCGCGAGGACGGCGGCGACGCGTCTGACGAGGTCGGTGACGAGGGAGGCCCGCCAGGTGGACCAGGCGGCGGGCCCGGTGGCGAGCGCGTCGGCCTCGGTGAGGGCGTGCAGCAGCTCCAGGGTGGAGGCGGTGGAGACGGCCTCGGCGACCGACCGCACGGTGGCGGGGTCGTCCAGGTCGCGCCGGGTGGCGGTCTCCACGAGCAGCAGATGGTGGCGTACGAGGGTGGCGATGACGCCCACGTCGTGCTGGTCGAAGCCGATCCGGGTGGCCATGTCCCGGGCGATGACCTCACCGGCCACCGAGTGGTCGCCGGGCCAGCCCTTGCCGATGTCGTGGAGGAGGGCGGCGACCAGGAGGAGGTCGGGGCGGTGGACGCGGCGGGTGAGGGAGGCGGCGCGGACGGCGGTCTCCACCAGGTGCCGGTCGACGGTCCAGGTGTGGACGGGGTTGCGCTGGGGGCGGCAGTGGACGCGTTCCCAGTCGGGCAGCAGCCGGGTGATGATCCCTTCCGCTTCGAGCGCCTCCCAGACGCCGATGGTGGACTCCCCCGCGCCGAGCAGGGTGACCAGCTCCTCGCGGGCCTCCGGCGGCCAGGGGACCGGCAGCGGCCGGACGGTGGTGGCGAGATGGCGTACGAGGTGGCGGGAGAGCGGCAGCCCGGCCTCGGCGGCCGCGGCCGCCGCGCGCAGGGTGAGGACGGGGTCGCGGTCGGGGCGGGCGGCGCGGGCGAGGACCACTTCGCCGTCGGCCTCCACCACTCCGTCGGCGAGCGGGGAGCGCTCGGGCGCGGGCTTGGTTCCTCCGAGAGAGCCGCTGAGCATGGCGCGGAGCCGGGGGCGGACCGAGCGGGCGCGCAGGACCCGGTTGACCTCGCGCCAGGTGACGTCGGTGGCGTACGAGACCGTCCGGGCGGCCTCGTACACCTGTCGCAGCAGCGCGTCGGCGTCGAGCAGGCCGAGCGCCCCCGCGACCTGGTCCTGTTCCTGGAGGGCGAGCCGGTCGGTGGCGCGGCCGGTGGTGAGGTGGAGGGCGTCGCGGGCGTCCAGGAGGGTGCGTCGGGCCTGGTCGAGCCCTTCGCGCGGGGCGTCGGCGACCCAGGAGGCGGCGACCGCGCGCAGGGCGGTGGCGTCGCGGAGGCCGCCCCGGGCCTCCTTGAGGTCGGGTTCCAGGAGGAACTGGAGCTCGCCCGCCCGCTCCGCGCGCTCCTGGCAGAGCTCGTGGAGGGCGGGGAGGCGTTTGGGGGCCTGGTTGCGCCAGTCCGCGAGGATCGCGGTGCGCAGGGAGGCGACCAGTCCGAGGTCTCCGGCGACCGGTCGGGCGTCCAGCAGGCCGAGCTGGACCTTGAGGTCCTCCCCGGCCGTCCTGCGGGCCTCGCCGGGGGTGCGTACGGAGTGGTCCAGGGCCAGGCCCAGGTCCCAGACCGGGTACCAGACGGCGTCCGCGAGGGCGGCGACGGCCGCCGGTTCGGCGCTGCCGTCGTGCAGGAGGAGCAGGTCGAGGTCGCTGCGCGGGGAGAGTTCGCCGCGTCCGTAGCCGCCGACGGCGACGAGGGCGGCGCCCCGGACCCCGGCGCGGGTCGCCGCCGCCGTGAACAGGCCGGTGAGCCAGTCGTCGGTGAGGCGGGCGAGGGCCGCACGGCGCGGCGGCCCGGACCGCACCTCCTGCTGGAGGAGGTGCAGCCGGGCCGCCGCGTAGCCGCTGGGTCCCGAGTCTTCGCTTCCGGTGATCGCTTCGGTGCTCGTCACCCAGGTGCCTTCCGTTTGGCGGGGCCTTCGGTCAGGGGCGCCCGTCCGGTGTGCGGGGCCGTCGGTCGGAGGGGGCGTCGGGCCGAGGGCCGGGACCCAGGCCGGGACGCCCGGCTGGTGCCGGGGACGCCCGGCTGGTGCCAGGGGCGTCCGGCTGGTGCCAGGGGCGTCCGGCTGGTGCCAGGGGCGTCCGGCTGGTGCCAGGGGCGTCCGGCTGGTGCCGGGGCCTTCGGCCGAAGGACGTTCCGGCCACAAGCCGAACCATCGGCCGGAGGCATCCGGCCGGGCGCCGGAGCCAGGCCCCGGGCGCCTCGGCCGGAGCGCGCCCGGCTCGCGGGCCCCGGCTCCCGGCTCCCGGCTCCCGGCTCCCGGCTCCCGGCTCCCGGCGGGAGCCTCCGTCAGAGGGCCCCGGAGGGCCCCGGGCGGACCCTCAGAGCGCGTCCGGGCCGCGTTCGCCGGTCCGGACCCGGACGGCGGTCTCGACCGGGACGCTCCAGACCTTTCCGTCACCGATCTTGCCGGTACGGGCGGCCTTGACGACGACCTCGATGAGCTGTTCGGCGTCCTCGTCCTCGACGAGGACCTCGATGCGGATCTTGGGGACCAGGTCGACGGTGTACTCGGCGCCCCGGTAGACCTCGGTGTGGCCGCGCTGACGCCCGTATCCACTGGCTTCGGTGACGGTCAGCCCCTGGACGCCGAAGGCCTGGAGGGCCTCCTTGATCTCGTCCAGCCGGTGGGGCTTCACGACCGCGGTGATGAGCTTCATGCGTCCACCTTCTTTGCCTTCGGTGCTGCCGTCGTGTCCGTCGCGGGGGCGGTGGTGCGGGAGACCGTGCCGCCGCCGGCGCCGCTGAAGTCGTATGCGGTCTCGGCGTGCTCGACCTGGTCGATGCCGGAGATCTCGTCGTCCTCGGAGACCCGCATCCCGATGGTCTTGTGCAGCACCAGGGCGATGAGGCCGGAGACGACCAGAGAGTACGCGAGGACCGCGACGACGCCGATGACCTGCTTGCCGAGCTGTTCGACTCCGCCGCCGTAGAAGAGGCCCTTGGCGTCGGACTGGACCCCGCCGGTGGCGAAGAAGCCGACCAGGATGGAGCCGATGATGCCGCCGACGAGGTGGACGCCGACGACGTCCAGGGAGTCGTCGTAACCGAACTTGTACTTGAGGCCGACGGCCATGGCGCACAGGACACCGGCGATGGCGCCGACCGCGATGGCGCCGAGCGGGGAGACCGAACCACCCGCGGGGGTGATGGCGACCAGACCGGAGACCGCGCCGGAGGCTGCGCCGAGGGTGGTGAAGGAGCCGTGGCGCAGCTTCTCGTAGATCAGCCAGCCGAGGACGGCCGCGGCGGTGGCGACCTGGGTGTTCAGGAACATGACCGCGCCGACGCCGTCGTCGTTGCCGAGCCAGGATCCGGCGTTGAAGCCGAACCAGCCGAACCACAGGAGGGCCGCGCCGAGCATGACGAGCGGCAAGCTGTGCGGCCGCATCGGGTCCTTCTTGAAGCCGATGCGCTTGCCGATGACGAAGATCACGCCGAGGGCCGCGGCACCCGCGTTGATGTGGACCGCCGTACCGCCGGCGAAGTCGATGACGCCCATCTCGAAGAGCCAGCCGCCCGAGCCCCAGACCCAGTGGGCGACGGGGAAGTACACGATGGTGACCCACAGGACGATGAACAGCGCCCACGCGGTGAACTTCACGCGGTCGGCGAGCGCACCGCTGATCAGGGCCGGGGTGAGGACGGCGAACATCAGCTGGAAGGCGGCGAAGACGTACACCGGGATGGTGGTGCCGTCCCAGAGTTCGGTGATGCCGATCCCGCTGAGGCCGACGTAGTCGGAGCTCCAGCCGATGACCGAGCCGATGTCGGAGCCGAAGGCGAGGCTGAATCCGTAGAGCACCCACAGGATCGTGACGATCCCGAGGCTGATGAAGCTCATCATCAGCATGTTGAGGGTGCTCTTGACGCGGACCATGCCTCCGTAGAAGAAGGCCAGGCCGGGGGTCATCAGCATCACCAGGGCCGAGCAGATCAGCATGAACCCGGTGTTGGCGGCAGACAGCTCAGGGGCGTCTGCGGCAAGCGTCGTGATGCCTGGGGGCATCGGCGTCTCCTCGTCGTCGGAGCGGCCGCGGCGTGCGGGGGAAAGCTGCGGGACCACTGGGAAAAGGTGCGGGCCGGTCAGGGGGTGTCCGCCGGATCATGGCCGGAGACCCTCCGTGCGCCATGAGATTGGCGGAGCGCCGTTTCCGGGGAAGCCGCACGATGTTTCGCGAGCGTGACGAAGAGGTGGTGCGTGTTACGTCGGAATGAATCCCGGATGGCGGCTCCGGTGCGCTGCCTACCATGCGGCCCATGCCGCATACGGTCCGGTTGAAACGCCGCCGGGTCCCTCCGAGGGGCGAACGACGAGAACCGGCCACGGCTCCCCTCCGGGTGACCAGGCGATGGGGGAGCCGAGTCGGGCTGTACGGAGGGGTGCCGCGGCCGGGGCCGGGGTGCCGGGTCAGACCGCTTCGGCGGTCTCCGGCAGCTGCTCGCTGAGCAGATCGGTGAGCCGGGCGACGTCGGCGACATCGCCGAAGTCCCTGGCAGCGGTGTCGACGGTCTTGCGCAGCCGGGTGTTGACCCGCTCGGAGCGGACCTTCTTGGCGATCTTCAGGGCGCGGGCGGCGAGGACGGTGGACTGCTCGGGCTCGCGCTGGAGCAGATGGACGGTGGCCATGCCGATCAGATTGAGCGCGTAGGAGCGCTGGTGCTCGTCGTCCTCGCCGAACAGCTCGACGGCCTTCTCCATGACGGGCTCGGCGAGCGAGGCGTAGGTGGGGCTGCGGCCGGCGACATAGGCCAGGTCACGGTAGGAGTGGGCGTTCTCCCCGTTGAGCTCGGCCTCGGAGAAGAAGCGGATCCAGTCGGGCTCGGGCTCGCCGTCGAGTCCGGCGTCCAGGAAGGTGTCCTCGGCCATCCGGACCGCGCGCTTGCACTTGCTGGGCTGGCCCATGTTGGCGTACGCGCGGGCCTCCATCGCATACAGCATGGCCTGCGTACGGGAGGTGGCGCAGTCGCGGCTGCCGTACTGGGCGAGGTGGATCAGCTCCAGGGCGTCGTCGGGGCGGCCCAGGTGGATCATCTGACGGCTCATGCTGGAGAGGATGTAGCTGCCGAGCGGCTTGTCCCCGGCCTCCTTGGCGGCGTGCAGGGCGAGCACGAAGTACTTCTGGGCGGTGGGCTGGAGGCCGACGTCGTAGCTCATCCAGCCGGCCAGCTCGGCCAGTTCGGCGGCGCAGCGGAAGAGGCGCTGGGCGGTGGGGCCCGGCTGCGGTTCCTGGAGCAGGTCGGTGACCTCGTGGAGCTGCCCGACGACGGCCTTGCGGCGCAGTCCGCCGCCGCACTGGGCGTCCCACTGCCGGAACATCGTGGTGGTCGACTCCAGCAGGTCCAGCTCGGGGCCGGAGAGCCGGGAGGGCCTGCGGGCGGCGGCCTCCGACTCCGGTTCGCCCGGGCCCTTGGGCGGGACGGGCACCAGCCAGCGCTGCATCGGCTCGATCAGGGCGGGCCCGGCGGCCAGCGCGAGCGAGCTGCCGAGGAAGCCCCGCCGGGCGAGCATCAGGTCGCTGCGGGAGAACTCGCTGAGCAGGGCGACGGTCTGCGGTCCGGCCCAGGGCAGATCGACCCCGGCCACCGAGGGTGACTGGTGCGCGGTGCGCAGCCCGAGGTCCTCGACGGCGACCACGGCGCCGAACCGCTCGGAGAACAGCTCGGAGAGGATACGCGGAATCGGCTCGCGCGGCTGCTCGCCGTCGAGCCAGCGCCGTACCCGGGAGGTGTCGGTGCTGATGTGGTGGGCGCCCATCTGGCGCGCCCGCCGGTTCACCTGGCGGGCCAGTTCGCCCTTGGACCAGCCACTGCGCACGAACCAGGAGCCCAACTGCGCGTTGGGCCGCTTCCCCGTGTCCGTATCGCCTGTGCCGCTGCCGCTCACCGGAACGCCCCCATTCCCCGTCATCCCCGTTGAATCCTTCATCGCGCGAACCACTATCAGAATGCCGTGCGCCGGTACTGCTCGTCCGGTACTGCTCGTCGGGGGTTGCCGCCCATCGACGTCGAACTGGTAACCGAGTTGCCCGAGGCATACCCGTGACCGCACATTCTCCCAGGGTTCGTGTACCGACGGTAATCCTACGATCACCCCTCCCGCGAGGGGGATTGCGGAAACGCCACCATTCGCCACCCCTTCGAATGAACCCGACTGCCCCTGCACGCGCTTGACTTGAGCCACCACGACCGAGAGCGAGCGCACGGAATCACTCGGGGGCGCACGCACCGCGCCACACCACCCAGCGCACCACGACGCACACCACTCGATCGAGTTGCAGCGACGGAGGGTTACCCGAGCGCTCCAGGTCGTAACCACCGATGAGTCGGACCCGTTGGAGGGGGCATGGGCTTCACGATCGGCGGCATCCGTGAGAAACGTTCCGGCACGTGGCGGCGCGGCCGCAGCGCCGAGGGCACCGCGGTGGCCGAGTACACAGGACTCTGGGGCTGGGCCGTGGTGCCCGGCACCCGCGCCCAGGCCGGAGTCTGCTCCTGCGGGCAGCGCTCCTGCCCCTCCCCCGGCGCCCACCCGCTGGGCTTCGCCCGGGAGGTCCCGGCCGGCACCGGGCTGGACCGCGCGGCGGACGCCTGGTCCGAGACCCCGGGCGCCTCGATGCTGCTGCCGGTGGGCCGCACCTTCGACGTCCTGGACGTCGCGGAGCAGGCCGGGCGGCGCGCGCTGGTCCGGCTGGAGCGGATGGGGCTGCCGCTGGGCCCGGTGGCGGTGACACCGACCGGCCGGGCGCAGTTCTTCGTCGCCCCCGGGGCCGCCGCCGAACTGCCCGCGCTGCTCTACCGCATGGGCTGGGACGACGCGGACCTGGACCTGCGGGCGCTCGGCCCGGGCGCGCACATCACCGCCCCGCCCTCCGACCTCGGCGGCCTGGGCCCGGTCCGCTGGCTGCGCCCCCCGGTGCTGGACACCGCGGCCGCTCCCCCGCAGGCGCGGCTGTTGCTGGGGACACTGGCGTACATCTGCCACCGGTCCTGACCCAGAAGCACAACGGCGGACGGGCGGCAGGCTCCTCATGGGAGCCGCCGCCCGTCCGCCGTACGGAGTGGTGCGCAAAGGCGCGTCAGTCGCCGATCAGCGCGTCCACGAAGGCGCCCGGCTCGAACGGAGCCAGGTCGTCCGCCCCCTCGCCGAGCCCGACCAGCTTCACCGGTACGCCCAGCTCGCGCTGGACCGCGATGACGATGCCGCCCTTGGCGGTGCCGTCGAGCTTGGTGAGGACGATGCCGGTGATGTCCACGACCTCGGCGAAGACCCGGGCCTGCACGAGGCCGTTCTGCCCGGTGGTGGCGTCCAGGACGAGCAGCACCTCGTCCAGCGGACCGTGCTTCTCCACGACCCGCTTGACCTTGCCCAGCTCGTCCATGAGCCCGGTCTTGGTGTGCAGCCGGCCGGCGGTGTCGATGAGGACCACGTCGGCCCCCTCCGCGATGCCTTCCTTCACCGCGTCGTACGCGATCGACGCCGGGTCGCCGCCCTCGGGTCCGCGGACCGTACGGGCTCCGACGCGCTCGCCCCAGGTCTGGAGCTGGTCGGCGGCGGCGGCGCGGAAGGTGTCGGCCGCGCCGAGGACGACGCTGCGGCCGTCGGCGACGAGCACCCGGGCCAGCTTGCCGGTGGTGGTGGTCTTGCCGGTGCCGTTGACGCCGACGACCATCACGACGCCCGGGGTCTCGGCGCCGCCCTCGGTCTTGACCTCGCGGTCGAAGTCCGGGCCGAGCAGGGTGATCAGCTCTTCGCGCAGCAGGGCGCGCAGGTCCTCGGGGGTACGGGTGCCGAGCACCCGGACGCGCTCGCGGAGCCGCTCGACCAGCTCCTGGGTGGGGGCGACGCCGACGTCGGCGGTGAGGAGGGTGTCCTCGATCTCCTCCCAGGTGTCCTCGTCCAGGTTGTCCCGGGACAGCAGCGCGAGCAGCCCCTTGCCCAGCGAGTTCTGCGAGCGGGCGAGCCGGGCCCGCAGCCGGACGAGCCGCCCCTCGGTGGGCTCGGGGATCTCCAGCGCCGGGGGCGGCGGAGTCTCGACGACCGGGGCCTCCTCGGCGGGCGCGGTGGCGTCCGGGAGGCCGACTTCGTCGATGGTGCGCCGCGCTTCGTCGCGCGGCGTCTCGGCCTCCTCGCCGACGTGCGGCTCGGCGGGAGGAGTGATGGTCGGCGTGGACGGCGGCGGGGGCGGCAGCTTCTTCTTGCGGCTGCCGACCACGAGCCCGCCGACCAGGCCGACGGCGGCCAGGGCGATGACTACAGCGAGGATGACGATTTCGACGAGTTCCATAACCCGTCCAGTATCGGCCACGGCCGCCGCACGGGCACGGCCCCGCACGCCACCCGGCGATCCGCCGAATCCGTATGCACCTTTTGGCCGAAATCGGCAGACCTCACCCCTACCTTTCTGATGACACGTCAACTACTGTGCGCCCCGCCTGCCCGCCCGGCGAAAGGGACACCCGTCATGGCCTTCACCGTGGTCCGGTTCAATCTCGTCGATCCCGAAGCCACCCCCGTAACCCTCTCGGCCCGCTATCGGGCCGCCCTGGAGATGGCCGCGTACGCCGACGAGCACAGCGTCGACACCGTGCAGACCGAGGAGCACCACGGGGTGGCGAACTCCTGGCTGCCCTCCCCGTTCACCTTCGCCGGAGCGGTCTTCGGCGCCACCCACCGGATCGCGGTGACGGTGTCTGCGGTCATCGGGCCGCTGCACGACCCGCTCCGGCTCGCGGAGGACATCGCGGTGCTCGACCTGCTGAGCGCCGGGCGGCTGGTGACGGTCGCGGGGATCGGCTACCGCCCCGAGGAGTACGAGCGGGCGGGCGTGGAGTGGGGACGGCGCGGCAGGCTCCAGGACGAGCTGCTGGAGACGCTGCTGGCGGCGTGGACCGGGGAGCCGTTCCCGTACCGGGGGCGTACGGTACGCGTCACCCCGCGTCCGTACACGCTCCCGCATCCGCTGCTCCTGGTCGGCGGCAGCTCGCGGGCGGCGGCGCGGCGGGCGGCGCGGCTGGGGCTGCCGCTCTTCCCGAGCGCGCACCTGCCGGAGCTGGAGGCGTACTACCACCGGCAGCGGGAGGAGTACGGGACGGAGGGGTTCTGCATGATGCCCGCCGCCCGGACGCCGCTGCTCCATGTGTCGGAGGACCCGGAGCGGACCTGGGCGCTGTACGGGGAGCATCTGCTGCACGAGGCGCGGACGTACGCCTCCTGGCAGTCGAAGGACATCCGCTCGGCGGTGCGCTCGGCGGCCACGACGGTGGCGGAGCTGCGCGAGGAGGGCGTGTACCGGATCGTCACGCCGGAGGAGCTGAAGGCCCTGGACGCGGAGTCCCTGGTGCTGCATCCGCTCTGCGGCGGGATGCCGGTGGAGGAGGGGTGGCGGAGTCTGCGGCTGTTCTGCCAGGCGCTTGTTCTGTGAGGCGCTTGTTCTGTGAGGCGCTGAAGACGCCCACCGCCTCGGCTCAGCAGTGAACCAGGGCAGCGCGTGAGCATAAGGAAGAAGGCTGCTAGCCCATCTCCTCCAGCGTCTTGCCCTTCGTCTCCTTCACGAACTTGAGCACGAAGGGGATGGAGAGCACCGCGAAGCAGGTGTAGATGATGTACGTCCCCGAGAGGTTCCAGTCGGCCAGGCTCGGGAAGCTGGCGGTGATGGCCCAGTTGGCCATCCACTGGGCGAAGACGGCGACACCGAGGGCGGCGGCGCGCAGGCGGTTGGGGAACATCTCGCCCAGGAAGACCCAGACGACGACACCCCACGACATGGCGAAGAAGAGCACGAACGTGTGAGCGGCGATCAGGGCCACGGCACCCTGGGTCTCGGGGAGCTTGCCGTCCACCAGGTCGGCGGAGAAGGCCCACGCCTCGACGGCGAGCGCGAGCGCCATACCGACGGAGCCGACGAGGGCGAGCGGCCTGCGGCCCACCCGGTCCACCAGCGTCATCGCGATCACGGTGCCGATGATGTTGATGATCGAGGTGGTGAACGAGTAGAAGAAGGAGTCGGTCGGGTCGATGCCGACCGACTGCCACAGCGTCGCCGAGTAGTAGAAGGCCACGTTGATGCCGACGAGCTGCTGGAACATCGACAGGCCGATGCCGACCCAGACGATGGGCAGGAAGAAGAAGCGGTTGCCGAGCAGGTCCTTGAAGGAGGACTTGTGCTCACGGTGCATGGCCGTCTCGATCTCGGCCACCCGGGCGTCGAGGTCGACGCTCCTGCCCTCGACCTCTTCGAGGATCTTGCGCGCTTCGGCCTTCTTGCCGATCGAGACGAGGAAGCGCGGGGACTCGGGGATCGCGAAGGAGAGCAGCCCGTACAGGACGGCCGGGACGACCATCACACCGAGCATCCACTGCCAGGCCTCCAGGCCCAGGATCTTGCCGCGCTGGTCGCCGTCGGCGATCTGGAGCACGGTGTAGTTGACCAGCTGGGAGACGGCGATGCCGATGACGATCGCGGCCTGCTGGAAGGAGCCGAGCCGGCCCCGGTAGGCGGGCGGGGAGACCTCGGCGATATAGGCCGGGCCGATGACGGAGGCCATGCCGATGGCGAACCCGCCGACGATGCGCCACATCGCCAGGTCCCAGAGCGCGAACGGCAGCGCGGAACCGATCGCGCTGGCCGTGAAGAGCACCGAGGCGATCTGCATGCAGCGGATGCGGCCGATCCGGTCCGCGATCCGCCCCGCGGTGGCGGCGCCGATCGCACAGCCGATCAGCGCGATGGCGATGACCTGGGCGAGCGTCCCGGAGCCGATGTCGTACCGGTCGCGGATCGCCTCGACGGCCCCGTTGATGACGGAACTGTCGTACCCGAAGAGGAAGCCGCCCATCGCCGCGGCCGCCGTGATGAAGATGACATGGCCGAGGTGGTCCGGATGGGCCGCTCGGGCTCCGGACTCCGGTCCGTTCGCTGCGCTGGTCACATGAACTCCTGATGCCTGGCCGCAAGTCAGACGTGGGGGGTGAGCCTTCTCAGTGGGGCACAACATCCGGCCCGCCACCACTTGAAGGTGAAAACGACTCCGCAGAGGTTATGTGTTCAAGAAACGAAGTCAAACAGCGGGCCGGAGCCACGTGTACCCAGGTGCACACAAAAGGTGCGTCAAACCTCTGATGATTCGGTAAAAAGTTGGCGGCCGCGTCGGCCGGGTCAGCGCAGCCGCTGACCGATCACCTTCGACACGCCGTCACCCTGCATGGAGACGCCGTACAGCGCGTCGGCGACCTCCATCGTCCGCTTCTGGTGCGTGATGACGATGAGCTGGGAGCTCTCCTGGAGCTCCTCCATGATCCGGATCAGCCGCTGGAGGTTGGTGTCGTCCAGCGCGGCCTCCACCTCGTCCATCACATAGAAGGGGCTGGGCCGGGCCTTGAAGATGGACACCAGCAACGCCACGGCCGTCAGGGACCGCTCACCGCCCGAGAGCAGGGAGAGCCGCTTCACCTTCTTGCCCGGCGGACGGGCCTCGACGTCCACCCCGGTGGCGAGCATGTTGTCCGGATCGGTCAGGATCAGCCGCCCCTCACCGCCGGGGAAGAGCCGGGCGAAGACGCCCTCGAACTCGCGGGCGGTGTCCCGGTACGCCTCCGTGAACACCTGCTCGACCCGCTCGTCGACCTCCTTGATCACCTGGAGCAGATCGGCCCGCGTCTTCTTCAGGTCTTCGAGCTGCTCGGAGAGGAACTTGTGCCGTTCCTCCAGGGCCGAGAACTCCTCCAGGGCGAGCGGATTCACCTTCCCGAGTTGCTGGTACGCCCGTTCGGCCGCCCGCAGCCGCTTCTCCTGCTCGGTGCGTACGAAGGCCTTCGGCAGGTTACGCGGATGGTCCGGGTCCTCCGGCAGCTCCTCGCCCTCGGCGGGCGGCGACGGCGGCACCAGCTGGTCCGGGCCGTACTCGGAGACGAGCCCGGCGGGCTCCACACCCAGCTCCTCCAGGGCCTTCGTCTCCAGCTGCTCGATCCGCAGCCGCTTCTCGGCGCCGAGCACCTCGCCCCGGTGGACGGAGTCGGTGAGCTTGTCCAGCTCGCCCTTGAGGTCGCGGCCCCGGCCCCGCTCGGCGGCCAGCTCGCGCTCCCGCCCGCCCTTGGCGGCCTCGGCCGATGTGCGCTCCTGATCGGCCCGTACGAGGGACACCTCGACGTGGGCCAGCAGTTGACGGGCGCCCGAGGCGACGGCGGAGGCCACGGCCGCCTCGTGGCGCAGCCGGGCCCGGCGCTGTTCGGCGCGGGCGCGGGCCTCGCGTTCGGTCCTGGCCGCCCGGTCGAGCCCGTCGGCGCGTCCGGCCAGCGACTTGACGCGTTCCTCGTGCGTACGGGCCTGGAGCCGGGCCTCCATCTCGGTCTGACGGGCGTTGGCCCCGTCGGCGGCGAGCCGGTCCCGTACGGAGGTGTCGGGCTCCTCCTCGACCGGCGCCTCCTCGGCCACCAGCAGCCGTTCGGCCAGCTCCTCGGCCTCCTCCACCGCCCGCTCCAGGGCCTCCTGGGCCCGCGCGGCGGACGCGGTCATCCGCTCGGCCTCGCCCGCCGCCGCCCTGGCCTGCCCGGAGAGCCGGCCGAGCTGCTGGGCGACGCCGGACTTCTCCCGCTCGGCCGCCCGCCGCCGCTCCCCCAGCTCCTCGACGAGCGCGGCGCCTTCCTTGCGCCGCTCCCCCGCCAACCGCTGGGCCTCGGCCAGCTCCTCGCACCGCACGGCGAGACCGGCCAGCTCGGCGGCGGCCTCGTCCACGGAGGCCTGCACCTCCAGGAGGCTCGGCGCCCCGGCGGACCCGCCGTGCGCGAAGTGGGCGGAGAGCACGTCCCCTTCACCGGTCACGGCGGTGAGCTCCGGGTGCGCGGCCACGAGCGCCTCGGCGTCCTCCAGGGTGGGGACCACGACGGTGTCCCGTACGAGGAGACGCACGGCGTTCATCAGGGGGGCGGGGCCGGTGAGGAGATCGGCGACGGCGGGGGCGGTGAGGGTGGTGATGCTCGCGGTGCGGCCGTGAGCCTCGGCCCCGGTCTCCGTATCGTCCGAAGCTCTGCTCTGCACGGGCAACTGGGCGGCATGCCCCTCACCCGGCAGGGGTTCCCCGGACTGCTCCGGTACGTGAGCGGGCTCCGGGGCCATGGCACCGAACCGGCCCGGTACGTCAGACGGCTCCACGCCCGGCGCCTCGGTGGCCGCTTTCGGCCGGGCTCCGTCCCGTACGTGCTCACCCGGCTGCCCCGGCCCGTGAGCCGACTCCGGGCCCATGGCACCGGGCTGCCCCGGTACGTGCCCGCCCCGTACGCCCTCCGCGCTTTCCGCGTCCTCCGCCACCCCGCCCGCCAGCAGCATCGCCGCACGCCCCGCGTCCCGGTCGCGGAGGAGCCGGATCGCCGCGGCCGCCGCGGCCGGGTCGCGGACCGCCACCGCGTCCGCCGCCGCGCCGAGGGCGGCGGCCACCGGGATCTCGTACCCGGGCTCGACGGTGAGCAGTTCGGCGGCCGGGCCGAGCAGGCCCGTCAGGTGGTCCCGGGCACCGAGCAGGGCGCCCGTACCGTCCTTGCGGCGCAGCCCCAGGGCCAGCGCCTCGTGGCGGGCCGCGACCGCCGCCCGCCTGCGCTCGGCGGCCGTGGCCTCCTCGCGGGCGGTGCTGTGGGCGGCCTGGGCCCCGGCGAGGGCCTGCTTGGCCTCCTCGTGGCGGGCGGTCAGCTCCTCGTCGTCCGCGTCCAGGCCGTCGACCTCGGCCTTGAGCTGCTCGTACTCCTCCTGGGCGGCCTGCGCGCGTTCCTGGGCCTCGTCGCGGGAGGCGGCCAGCCGGTCGATCTCGGCCTGTGCCGAACCGGCCCGGCCGCGGGCCGCGTTGACCTGGCCGCTGAGACGGGCCAGCCCCTCGCGCCGGTCCGCGATGGCACGGGCCGCGTCCTTGAGCCGGCGCTCCTCGGCGACGAGCTCGCGCTCCAGCTCGGCGCGGTGGGCGACGGTGTCCTCCAGCGCGTGTTCGGCCGCCTCCAGGGCCGCCGTCAGCTCCGCCTCCTGCTCACGGATCCGGGCGGCCTCGCGCTCCAGGTCCTCGGGGTCGCGGCCCCGGCGCTCCTCGGTGGGAGCTTCGGTGGCGCTGCGGACCCGGGCGTCGGCCAGGGAAACCGTGCCCCGTACCCGCTCGGCCAGTTGCGACAGCTCGTACCAGCTCTGCTGGGCACGCTGGAGCCGGGGCGCGAGCCGGCGCACCTCGCCCTCCAGCTCCGCCTCGCGGGCGAGCGCCGCCTTCAGCTCGCCCTCCGCCGCGTCCTTGCGCTTCTTCAGCTCGGCCTCGTCGGCGATCTCGTCGCGCAGCGCGTCCCGGAGGGTCGTCAGGTCGTCGGCGAGGAGCCGGAGGCGGGCGTCGCGCAGATCGGCCTGGATGACGGCGGCCCGGCGGGCGACGGCGGCCTGCCGGCCGAGCGGCTTGAGCTGGCGGCGCAGCTCGTCGGTGAGGTCCTGGACACGGGCCAGGTTGGCGCCCATCGCGTCCAGCTTCCGCAGCGCCTTCTCTTTCCGCTTGCGGTGCTTGAGGACGCCCGCGGCCTCTTCGATGAAGGCCCGGCGGCCCATCGGGTCGGCGTGCAGAACGGAGTCCAACTGGCCCTGGCCGACGATGACGTGCATCTCGCGGCCGATACCGGAATCGGAGAGGAGTTCCTGGATGTCGAGCAGCCGGCAGGTGTCGCCATTGATCTGGTATTCACTGCCGCCATTGCGGAACATGATCCGAGTGATCGTCACTTCGGCGTACTCGATGGGCAATGCGCCATCGGAATTGTCGATGGTCAGCGACACTTCGGCGCGGCCGAGCGGGGGCCGCCCGGTCGTCCCGGCGAAGATCACGTCTTCCATCTTGCCGCCGCGCAGGGATTTGGCTCCCTGTTCTCCCATGACCCAGGAGAGGGCATCCACCACATTGGACTTTCCCGACCCATTGGGGCCGACGACACAGGTGATCCCCGGTTCGAACCGCAGGGTGGTGGCGGACGCGAACGATTTGAAACCACGCAGGGTCAGGGCCTTGAGGTGCACGCCGCCGGACTCTACCTTTCGCTCTCGGTTTCGGTGATGAAGGTGCAGGGCACATCAGACGTTAGGCGAAGGGGGCTGAGGCGGGGGACGGACCGGGGGCCGGGGCCGGGCAAAGAAAAAGGGACGCCGAGGCGTCCCTGTAGATCTTGGTGCGGTCCTGCACGACGCATCGCCACGGCAGCCGTGCGGTGCGCTGCCGGTGAATCCGGACAGGGGGCGGCCCTGTCGCTTCAGGGGCCCGGTCGTCCGGGGACGGCGATCCGTGACGCAGGACGGATCGGAGATGTGAAGATGTTCCGAGGCTGCTGAGCGTGCTCAGCCCGACCGGCCCGTTACGGGCCACCGGTCAGGTCAGCGCAGGCTCGCCCTGGGGTACGTCGATGTCGATGCTGTCGAGCAACGACTCCTGGTGCTGAGCGGCGGCGTTGAGCGCGTCGTTCTCGTCCTGGATCCGGTTGAGCTCGGATTCCAGGTCCTGGACGCGCTGCTGGAGCCGTCGCATCTCGGCGAGGAGTCGCGGGTCGGAACCGCCGACGTAACCGAGAAGCGCCTTTGCCATGATGGATGGTCCTCCACAATGAGTGACCGACCGATGCGGTGTGGGTCGTCAGGGGATCGCACCCGCGGTGCTCGGCAGGGCTCTGTCACCACTGCGGTTCTGCTGCATATCAGCTCTACCGAACAGCTAAGGTGCGCGGGGTTTTCAGCGTCTCACCAAAAAGTTTGACGGTCAACACGATCACACCGCGTGGAGCCGGGCGTCCCGGGGGCGCGCGGCCGGACGATCATGCGGCGCGACTCTCCTGCGGAACCCCGACGGGTGTGGGGATCTTCGTCAATGCCGCAGCCTTGCACGACATTCCGCATCTGGCAACCATCGGCCGTCGCGCGGTCCCTTCGCAGGTCATTTCGGGTGCGGGGGCCGCCGGGCCGGGCTGTGACCGTTCGCTCCGGCGCGCTCACCGAGCGGATCGGGAGCGCCGGCGCGAGCCCGTACCGGCGGATGATCAGCGGATGACGAATCCGTCGTAACCGCCGCGCGGGGTGTCCCAGATCTCAGTGACTCCGTCCACGCGCCCGGGTGTGTCGTCGGAGCGCAGCCAATCCAGCAGACGGTGGCAATTGTCACGCGAACCCTCGGCCACCACCTGCACCCGGCCGTCGTCGAGATTGAGTGCAAAGCCCACGAGTCCGCCGATCTCCAAAGCGTTTGCCCTGGTGAACCAGCGGAAGCCTACTTGCTGTACTCGGCCGCGTACCCAGACGACCAGACGTGCTTCTTCGTTCATGCCCGAACGCTAACGGGCCAATTGCTCCAAGAGCACGGCGGCCCCTTTGGCCCATGGCGTACAGTCCCGTCGCAATAGCCTCACTCGATCGGGTGAGTAGTGGGACGAAGATCGACCGGTATTCGGGTGACGTCGCTGCGACGTCCGGAGCATCAGGAAGGCACAGCGCATGGGACGCCACCGACGATCCGCCGCAGGCCCCGCCGCTGAGGAACCCGCGGCCGGAGCGGCCTCGCGCCACCGGGGAACGCGCCGGAAGAAGAAGTCCGCGGTGCCCGTGCGCACCGGACTCCTCGGCGCCTCGGCCGCGATGGCGGTCGGCGCGGTCGCGGTCGCCTCGGGACTACTCCCCGGCGGCGACACCTACACCACGGGCGGCAACACCGCCGCCGACCAGGTGCGCTCCGGCGGCGCCCCGAACCTGCTGACGCAGCAGGGCGGCTCCACCACCGCCCCGGCCGACCGCTCCTCCACCCCCGCCAGCCGGGGCAGCGAGCGCCCCGAGGCCCCGTCGAAGACGCCCTCGAAGACCCCGTCCAAGACACCGTCGAAGTCGCCCTCCACCAGCGCGTCGAAGACCCCGTCGAAGTCGGCCTCGCCCTCGGCGACCCCTTCCAAGAAGCCGGTCGCCACGCCGTCCAAGGCATCGAAGACGCCCACCACGGCCCCGGAGAAGAGCGCCGCCCCGCCGAGCAAGGCCCCGGCGCCGCCGACGACCTCCGCGGCCCCGCCGCCCGCCAAGAAGCCCGCCCCCTCGCCCTCCGACGCCTCGGCCCGCGCCGAAGTGCTGGCCCTGGTGAACCAGGAGCGCGCGAAGGTCGGCTGCTCCCCGCTGACCACCAGCGCCCCGCTGACCTCGCTCGCCCAGAACTTCAGCGAAGACATGGCGGCCCGCGGCTTCTTCGACCACACCGACCCGGACGGCGACACCCCCTGGGACCGTGCCGCCCAGGCCGGTGTGCAGGGGCTCGCCGCGGAGAACATCGCCCGCGGCCAGGCCGACGCCCAGGCCGTGATGACCGCCTGGATGAACAGCGACGGCCACCGCGCGAACATTCTCAACTGCGACTACAAGACGATCGGCATCGGTGTCCACGAGGGCTCCGGCGGCCCCTGGTGGACCCAGAACTTCGGCTTCTGACGCGTTACGAGGAGACGCGCGGCGGGCGCTGGCAGCGCGGGCAGAAGTAGCTGGAGCGGTTCATCCAGGCCCGGCGGCGCATCGGCGTCCCGCAGCGGCGGCACGGCTCGCCCTCCCTGCCGTACGCGTCGAGCGAGCGGTCGAAGTAGCCGGACTCGCCGTTCACGTTGACGTACAGGCTGTCGAAGCTGGTGCCGCCCTGGGCGAGGGCCGCGTTCATCACGTCCCGGGCGTGGCCGAGCAGCTCGGCCGACTTGGGGCGGGTCAGGGTCGCGGTCGGCCGGTCGTAGTGCAGCCTGGACCGCCAGAGCGCCTCGTCCGCGTAGATGTTGCCGACGCCGCTGATCAGCGACTGGTCCAGCAGCGCGCGCTTGACCGTCGTACGGCGCAGGCGCAGGGCCGTGTGGAACGCGGCGTCGTCGAAGAGCGGGTCGAGCGGGTCCCGGGCGATGTGCGCGATGGTGTCGGGCAGGCCGTCGGGGGTGGTGTCGTGGAGCGAGAGCCCGCCGAAGGTGCGCTGGTCGACGAAGCGCAGCTCGGTGCCGAGGGCGTCGTCGAACCGCATCCGGATCCGCAGGTGCTTCTCGTCGGGCGCGTCCGTGGGCTGCACCAGCAGTTGCCCGCTCATACCGAGGTGGCCGAGGAGGGACGAGGCGGCCTCGTCGATCGGCACCCAGAGGTACTTGCCGCGCCGCATCGCCGTACCGAACCGGACCCCGCGCAGCCGGGCCGCGAAGTCGGGGCCGCCCGCGAGGTGGCGGCGGACCGAGCGCGGGTGCAGGACCTCGACCTCGGTGACCGTACGGCCGCTGACCCAGCGCTCAAGACCCCGGCGTACGACTTCGACCTCGGGCAGCTCGGGCACGGTGCACCACTCCAGACAAGACGACGGTAGTACGGGAGCGGCGCGGGCCCCAAGGCCGGACGCCGGCTCCCCGGGACGTACGGGAAACCCCGCGCGGGCTCCCCGGGACAGGAAGAACCCCCCGGTGCGCATGGCACCGAGGGGTTCCCGTGCTGCTTCAGGCCGGAGCGGCGTCCGTGTCGGGCGACGGGTCGGCAGGGGTGTCGGCGGCCCCTCCGTCGGCAGCGGACTTCTCCGCGGCCTGCCGTGCCTCCGCGGCGGCGCTGATCTCGCGCCAGGCGGACTCCGCCGCCTGCTGCTCCGCTTCCTTCTTGCTACGGCCGGTGCCGGTGCCGTACGAGACACCACCGACGCGAGCAGCAGCAGTGAAGGTCTTCTCGTGGTCCGGGCCGGTCTCCGTGACGAGGTACTCGGGGACTCCGAGGCTCTCGCTCGCGGTGAGCTCCTGGAGACTGGTCTTCCAGTCCAGGCCGGCGCCGAGGTTGGAGGACCTGTCGATCAGCGGGTCGAAGAGCCGGTGGACCAGCTCCGAGGCCGCGCCGAGGCCCTGGTCGAGATAGACCGCGCCGATCACTGCTTCCAGTGTGTCGGCGAGGATGGAAGCCTTGTCCCGGCCACCTGTGCCCTCTTCACCGCGGCCGAGCCGGATGAAGGAGCCGAGTTCGAGGCCACGGCCCACTTCCGCAAGCGCACGCGAGTTGACCACCGCGGCCCGCAACTTGGCCAGCTGGCCTTCGGGCAGGTCGGGGTGGGTGCGGTACAGCGTGTCCGTGACCACCAGGCCGAGCACCGAATCCCCGAGGAATTCGAGCCGCTCGTTGGTGGGCAGACCGCCGTTCTCGTATGCGTACGAACGATGGGTCAGCGCACGCACCAGAAGGGCGGACTCAAGGTGATACCCGAGCCGCCCTTCCAGAAGCGTGTGGGACGAGGCTGTGTTGACGTTGTCTGCCTGCTTCTTGGCGCTGGACAACTCAGACATCGGGCCTCTCACCAGCCGCTCAGACCTCGAGGACCTGGCGCTTGTTGTAGGTGCCGCAGCTCGGGCACGCAATGTGCTGGAGCTTCGGCTCCTGGCAACGCTCGCACGAAACCAGGGTGGGGACCGCAGCCTTCCACTGCGACCGGCGGTGGCGCGTGTTGCTGCGCGACATCTTCCGCTTCGGAACAGCCACGGCTACTTCTCCTGCTTCTCGTCGACGCCCGGTTCGGCGCCGCCCATGTTGTCCTTCTCGCCGTCCTGAACGGTCTCGGCGAGTCCTTGCAGTGCCGCCCAACGAATGTCGACGGCGTCGTGGTGGTGGCCCGGGTTCTCGTCCAGCCTGATTCCGCATTCGGAACACAGACCGGCACAGGTCTCCTTGCACACCGGCTGCATGGGCAGTGCGAGCACTACCGCGTCACGCAGCACTGACTCGAGGTCGAACAAGCCGTCCTCAAGGAAGAACCTGTCCTCGTCGTCCTCGGCGTCGTCGGCCGGGTCCGCCGCACTGCTGCGGCCCCGGTCATCGGCGTCAGGGTACGAGAACATCTCCTGGAAATCCGCGTCGACCTCTACGGTCAGCGGCTCCAGACACCTTACGCACTCCCCCTCGGCGCTCGCACGGGCGGTACCTGTGACAAGCACCCCTTCCATGACCGATTCGAGTCGGAGGTCCAGCTCCAGGGGTGCGCCTTCCGGCACACCGATGACGCCGTCGATACCGAGAACCGGTGAACCGGGTGCGTCCACCGTGCGGGAGAGCCGCTTCATGGCACCAGGACGCCGACCCAGCTCGCGCGTATCGAACACGAGAGGGTTGCGGTGGTCAAGGCTGCCGTTCAGGGCTTTTCCTGCTTTCGAATCATGGGGGTCGTGCGGCAAAGGAAGGGGTCGTCTACGGTCCGGAGTCAAATCGTCCCGATTCGCAGACGAAACGGGCAGCCGAGATCGCGGACCTATGTGCGACCGAGGATTCAGGATACTGGACGGACCGCCCAGCACCCAATCGGCCCAGGGCCTCCCCCGGACCCCTGCGGTCAGCGGCCCTCTTCGTAGCGGCGCAGCTGCTCCAGGTCGATCATGCTGGTGTCGAAGAGACTGGTCTCGTCCAGCGCGCCCTGGTTCTGCTGGGCGGGTACCTGGGGCTGCTGCTGCCAGCCGTAGTCGGGCTGGGCCTGCGGCTGCGGCGGGTACTGGTTCGGGTCGTAGGCGGGCTGCTGGTAGGCCGCGTACGGGTCGGGCACCTGCTGGTAGCCGTACGGGTCCTGACCGGCCTGTGTGCCCTGCTGGTGCCCCTGCTGTTCCTGGTAGCCGTACGACGCCTGCGCGTACTCGGCCTGCCCGTACTCCGCCTGCGCGTAGCTCGGCTCGGCCTGCGGCGGCCGGCCCGGGTACTCCGGCGGCTGCTCCTGGTAGAGCGGCTGCTGGGGGGCCTGCTGCGGCTCCGGGGTGGCGAGCTCGGCGAGTCCGGCCAGGTAGTCGGCGTCGCTGGTGTGGCCCTGGGCGCCCGCCGCGTCCTGGGCGGCCATGTGGGCGCCCAGATCGTCGGTGGCGACCCGGCCGTGCAGCTTCTGCCGGCCGCGGCCGACCGCCTCCAGGGTCTTGGCGAGCACCGCCTCGAAGGCGCCGAACTTGGCGTCCACATAGGCGTCGGCCCGCTGCTTCAGCGTCTCCGGGTCGGCGCTGCGCTCGGGGGCCTCGGCGAAGTCGGGGTCCTGGTAGCCCTGGTCGTCCAGGCCCTGGCCCCGGCCGAGCAGCTTCTCGCGGCCCCGGTCCACGGAGCCGATGGTCTTGGTGAGGACGACCTCGAAGTTGGCGAGCTTGCTGTCGACGTAGTCGTCGGCCTCGGCCCGGACCTCCTCGGCCTCGCGGCGGGCCTCGGAGAGGATCCGGTCGGCCTCGCTCTGCGACCGGCGGGCGATCTCGGTGTCGGAGATCAGGGTCCCGCGCTGGGCATGGGCGGACTGGATGATCCGCTCGGCCTCCTGCCGGGCCTCCTCGACGAGCTGCTCCCGGCCGCCGATCAGCTCCTCGGCGTGGGCGAGCGAGCCGGGCAGGGCCTCGCGCACCTCTTCGAGCATGGCGAGCAGCTCGGCGCGGTTGACCACGCACGAGGCCGACATGGGCATGGAGCGGGCGTTCCCGACCGCTTCGACGATCTCGTCGAGCTTCTTCTGCACGTCCACCGTGTGCTCGCCACTCTCTGCTGCTCTGTTGGAGACGGACGGGACGACTGTAAGGCCAGTCGGCGGCCGCCCGACACCTGGTGACGGTCCGTCAGGGATTCAGCGCTTGCCCAGGCGCTCTATGAGCGCCTCGTGGACCGTGGGCGGCAGCAGGTGGGAGACGTCGCCGCCCCAGGTCGCGACCTCCTTGACCAGCGAGGACGACAGGAAGCTGTACGTCGGATTGGTCGGTACGAAGAGCGTCTCGACGCCCGAGAGGCCGTTGTTCATCTGGGCCATCTGGAGCTCGTAGTCGAAGTCGCTGACGGCCCGCAGGCCCTTCACGATCGCCGGGATCTCCCGCTGTTTGCAGAAGTCGACCAGCAGGCCGTGGAAGGACTCCACCTCGACGTTGCCGAAGTCGGCGGTGACCTCGCGGATCAGCTCGATCCGCTCGTCGACGGTGAACAGCCCCTTCTTGGACTGGTTGATCATCACCGCCACGTGCACCACGTCGTACAGCTTCGAGGCTCGTCCGATGATGTCGAGATGTCCGTTGGTGATGGGGTCGAAAGACCCCGGACAGACGGCGCGGCGCACTGTGATTCCCTCGCTCTCCGGTCCGGTCATCGTGCGTCTTCGCACGTAGCGGCGGCGCGACCGTACCAAAGCGTTCCCTCGCCGTAGCGACGGGCCCGCAGTGGCTCGAATCCGGCGGGCCAGCCGAATTCTCCGCCCCGGGTGCTGCGTTCCACCGTGACGAGCGCATCGGCTGTGAGCCACCCCTGGGCACGGAGTGTGAGCAGGATCTCGCGAAGATCGTCGTCCGTGACGGCGTACGGCGGGTCCAGGAAGACGACGTCGTACGGGTCCGAGGGCGCCGGTCCTGTCACGATCTGCTCGGCTTTGCCCGTACGGACTTCGGCGCCGGGCAGGCCGAGGGTGCGGACGTTGTCCCGGACGGTGCGCACCGCCTTCTGGTCCGCCTCGACGAGCAGGGCGTGGACCGCGCCCCGGGAGAGCGCTTCGAGGCCGACGGCGCCGGATCCGGCGTACAGGTCGGCGACACGGATGCCTTCGAGGGTGCCGAGCAGCGCCTCCCAGGTGGAGAACAGGCCCTCCCGCGCACGGTCGGAGGTGGGGCGGGTGCCGGTGCCGGGCGGTACGGCCAGGCGGCGTCCGCCGGCCGATCCGGCGATCACGCGGGTCATGGGTGTCGGGTCCTCGGGGTCGGGGGCGTGTGCGGGGGCTCGCGGCGGGCGCGTGCCGTCGTCACGTCGACGGGTACGGGCTGTGCGTCCACGATATGGCGTGCGGCCCGGACCAGCAGGACGGCCCCGGGGTCACCCCTTGTCCAGATACTCCTCCCGGTCCTTGTCGAGCAGCGCGGCCAGGACCGTGCGCAGCTCCGGCAGGTGCTCCAGCTCCGGGTCGGCGGCGACGACGGCGACGGCCTCCTCGCGGGCGGCGGCGATCACCTCCTCGTCGTCGATGACGGTGAGCATCCGCAGCGAGGAGCGCACCCCGGACTGGGCCTGGCCCAGCACATCGCCCTCGCGGCGCTGCTCCAGGTCGATCCGGGAGAGCTCGAAGCCGTCCAGGGTGGCGGCGACGGCGGAGAGGCGGGCGCGGGCGGGGCTCGCCTCGTGGGCCTCGCTGACCAGCAGGCAGAGCCCGGGGGCCGAGCCACGGCCGACGCGGCCGCGGAGCTGGTGGAGCTGGGAGACGCCGAACCGGTCGGCGTCCATGATCACCATGGCGGTGGCGTTGGGGACGTTGACCCCGACCTCGATGACGGTGGTGGCGACCAGGACGTGGACGTCCCCGGCGGCGAACCGGCGCATCACGTCGTCCTTCTCGTCGGGGTGCATCCGCCCGTGCAGCACCTCGACGCCCAGCCCGGCCAGCGCGCCCCTGCGGAGCTCGTCCGCGATCTCCAGCACGGCGAGCGGCGGGCGCTTCTCGGGGTCCTCCTCGGCCGCCTTCTTCTTGGTCTTGCCCTTCTTCCCCTCGGCCTCCTCCGCGTCGTCACCGATGCGGGGGCAGACCACATACGCCTGGTGGCCGTTCTCCACCTCCTCTCGGACACGCTCCCAGGCGCGGGCGAGGAAGTGCGGCTTGTCCTTGGCGGGGACGACATGGCTGGCGATCGGGGAGCGGCCCGCCGGGAGCTGGTCCAGGACGGAGGTCTCCAGGTCGCCGAAGACGGTCATCGCGACCGTACGGGGAATGGGGGTGGCGGTCATGACGAGGAGGTGGGGCGGCTGCTTGCCCTTGGAACGGAGGGCGTCGCGCTGTTCGACGCCGAAGCGGTGCTGTTCGTCGACCACGACCAGGCCCAGGTCGTGGAACTGCACCTTGTCCTCGATCAGGGCGTGGGTGCCGATGACGATCCCGGCCTCCCCGGTGACCAGGTCGAGCAGGGCCTGCCGACGGGCCGCCATCCCCATGGAGCCGGTGAGCAGGACGACCTTGGTCCCCCGGTCCGAGCCGCCCAACATGCCACCCTCGGCCAGCTCCCCCATCATCTCGGTGATGGACCGGTGGTGCTGCTGGGCCAGGACCTCGGTGGGGGCGAGCATCGCGGCCTGGCCGCCCGCGTCGACGACGGCGAGCATGGCGCGCAGGGCCACCATCGTCTTGCCCGACCCCACCTCGCCCTGGAGGAGGCGATGCATCGGGTGTTCGGTGGCCAGGTCGTCGAAGATCTCCTTGCTGACCTTCTCCTGGCCCTCGGTGAGGGTGAACGGCAGCTTGGCGTCGAAGGCGTCCAGCAGGCCGTCGGCCACGGGGCGGCGGGCGACGGCGGGGAGCTGGGTGTCGGCGTACCGTCGGCGGGCCAGGGCGACCTGGAGGACGAACGCCTCGTCCCACTTGAGACGGGCCTTGGCGTCCTCCACGTCGGCCTTGGTCTGCGGGCGGTGCACCTTCAGCAGGGCCTCGGGCAGCGGGGTAAAGCCGCGCCCCTCGCGCAGGGAGGCGGGCAGCGGGTCCACCGCGTCCCGTGCGCTGGGCAGGACGGCGTCCACGGCCTTGGCGATCCGCCAGGAGTCGAGCTGCTTGCAGGCGGGGTAGATCGGCAGCAGCCGTCCGGCGAAGGCGTCCACGGCCTCGGTCGCCTCGTCGGCGTCGGAGGCGTCGAGCAGCTGGTACGTGGGGTGGGCAAGCTGCATCTTGCGGTTGAAGACGGAGACCTTGCCCGCGAACATCGCCTGCCGGCCCGGCAGCAGCTCCTTGTGGGGCTTGTGGACGCCGTGGCCGAAGAAGACCAGCTGGAGGCGGCCGCTGCCGTCGGTCAGGGTGACCTCAAGGCGCTTGCCCCGGCCGTTGTTGAACGTCAGGACGCGGGCGTCGGCGACCTGGGCGACGACCGTGACGTGCTCGTCCAGCGGGAGGTCGGCCAGCGCGGTCAGCTTGCCGCGCTCCTCGTACCGCCGCGGGTAGTGGTGCAGCAGATCACCGACCGTGTGCAGGTCGAGGTGTTCGGCCATCACCTTCGCGGTGGCTCCGCCGAGCAGCTTCTTGAGAGGTTCATCGAACGAGGACACGCGATCCATTGCACACCACGGCACTGACAACCGTCCGCCGGGCGCGGCTGTGGCTCGGTCGTGGTGCGGTTACTCGACGCCGATCAGCAGCGGTGCGCGCTGGTGTCCGCCCCGGTAGACGACCGTGTCCACGGCGAGATGGCCCTCGCGTACGTGCTCCTCCAGCGCGTCGGCCAGCGCGTCCGGGACGTCCTCGCCGAGGACGAGGGTGACCAGTTCACCGCCGGCCGCGAGCATCCGGTCCAGCACCGTGCGGGCGGTGCCCTGGACGTCGGCGCCGATCACGGCCACGTCCCCGTCGATCAGGCCGAGGATGTCCCCGGCCTGGCAGATGCCCGCCATGGTCCAGGACTGGTGCTCGGCGACGGCCAGTTCGGCGTAGCGGGTGGCACCGGCGGCGGCGGTCATGGCGACCACGTCCTCGTCGAAGCCCCGGTCCGGCTCGTGCACGGCGAGGGCGGCGATGCCCTGGACTGCGGCCCGGGTGGGGACGAGGGCGACCCTGACCCCCTCGGTCCTGGCCTGTTCGGCGGCGGCGGCCGCCGTGTGGCGCAGGGCCGCGTCGTTGGGCAGCAGCACCACCTCGCGGGCGTGGGCCCGGCGGATGGCGTCGACCAGTTCGCCGCTGGCGGGCGGTTCGCCGGGGCGGGCGATCACGGTGGTGGCGCCGGCCTCGGTGCAGAGCCCGGCCAGTCCGTCGCCGGGGACCACGACGACGACGGCGCGCTGGGCCGGTTCGGCCTGGACACGGACGTCGTGACCGCTCTCGGTGGCGAAGTGGGTGATCCGGATGCGGTACGGGCGTCCGGCCTCGACGCCCGCCTCCACGGCGGCCCCGGCGTCGTCGACGTGTACGTGGACGTGCCAGAGGCCGTCGCCGCCGACCACGACCAGGGAGTCGCCGAGGGCGTCGAGCCGGGTGCGCAGCCGGGCCACCTGCTCGTCGCGGGCCTCCAGGAGGTAGATCACCTCGAAGGCGGGCCCGCCGGTCCCGTCCTCGGGGCAGTCGAGCGGGCCGTCACCCACGGGAACCCCGTCGGGCACCCCCTCACCCACGGGAACACCCCCCACCGGCAGCCCCACCACCGACCCCCCGTCCACAGGAGCCGCCGCCTTCCCGGAACCGGTGCGAGGCCCCCGTACCGGAGCCTGCCCGGTCACCGCCTCCACCAGCGCGCCCAGGACCGCCACCAGCCCCCGTCCCCCGGCGTCCACGACCCCGGCCCGGCCGAGGACGGCGAGCTGCTCCGGGGTCCTCGCCAGGGCGGCGCGCGCGCCCTCGTACGCGGCGCGCACCACGGCGCCCAGCTCCGGCTCCCCGCCCTGCGCGGCTTCGGCGGCCGAGGTGGCGACGGTGAGCACGGTGCCCTCCACCGGGTGGGCGACGGCCTGCCGGGCGGCCGATGCGGCCCGGGTCAGGGCGAGGCGCAGACGGGCCGCGTCACCGCCGTCGGCCAGCACCCCGGCCATCCCGCGCAGCAGCTGGGCCAGGATCGTGCCGGAGTTCCCGCGCGCACCGATGAGGGCGCCGTGCGCCATGGCGCGTACGGCGTCGGCGGTGGCGGGCGTCGTGGTGCCGGTCTCATGGGCGGCGAACACCGCTTCGACGGCGGCCGCGGCGGACTCGACGGTCAGATAGAGGTTGGTGCCGGTGTCCCCGTCGGCGATGGGGTAGACGTTGATCGCGTCGATCTCCGCGCGCTCCCGGCCCAGGGCCTCCAGGGCCAGTGAGCACCAGGTGCGCACCGCGACGGCGTCCAGATCGTCGGGGAACTGCGGCACCGATGGTCCTCCTTGAAGCGGCCGTGGCAACGGGCTGCACCGCAGGTTAGCCCGGTTGCGGGGGTTCCGGTCGGGACAGGGGGCGGGAGGGCGGTGGGCCAACCCGTGGTAGTTTCGTATCTCCGAAGCAGGCGTTGTATGCTGCTTCGGTTGCCCGATGAGAGTCGGGCCATTCCTCCGGTACCGCCACTTCATTCAATGATTCCGGCGCGCCGGAATTCACTGTAAGTGCATCTGAAGTCTTTGGAGTGACCCGTGGCTGCCAACTGCGACGTCTGCGGCAAGGGGCCGGGCTTCGGCAACAGCATTTCGCACTCGCACCGCCGTACGTCCCGTCGCTGGAATCCCAACATCCAGCGCGTGCGTGCCGTGGTCGGTCGAACGCCGAAGCGGCTCAACGTCTGCACCTCGTGCATCAAGGCCGGCAAGGTCGCGCGCTGACGTATCCGTCGTAGCGCAGCCTTCCGGTTGCCCGAAAAGCCGGTCCACCTCGGTGGACCGGCTTTTTGCTGTGCTCATCCGGTCTGTGCTCAGCCGTTCTGTGCACATCCGGCTGTGATCACTCGGCCGAGCGGGTCCGCCAGCCGTGGTCGACCGGGCCGATGCCGCCGCCGAGGGCGAATCCGGCCCGGATGGCGCCGGTGACGTACGCCTTCGCGCCCGCCACCGCCGTGGGAACGTCCTGACCGAGCGCGAGCCCAGAGGCGACGGCGGAGGCGAGGGTGCAGCCGGTGCCGTGGGTGTGCCGGTTGTCGTACCGGGGGGCGCGCAGCCAGTGCTCCGCGCTCCCGTCGGTGAGCAGGTCCACCGCCTCACCGGGCAGGTGGCCGCCCTTGATCAGCGCCCAGCGCGGCCCGAACGCCAGGATCTCCTCGGCGGCCCGGCGCATTCCGTCCTCGTCGGTGACCTGTACGCCCGTGAGCTGGGCCACTTCGTCGAGGTTCGGGGTGGCCACGGTGGCGACGGGCAGCAGCTTCGTCCGTACGGAGTCGAGCGCCTCGGCGGCGAGCAGCGCGTCCCCGTGCTTGGAGACCCCGACCGGGTCGACGACGACGGGGGCGTCCGTCCCGGCGAGGAGTTCGGCAACGGTCTCCACCAGCGCGGCCGAGGCGAGCATCCCGGTCTTCACCGCCTGGACGCCGATGTCGTCGACGACGCTGCGGTACTGGGCGCGTACGGCGTCCACCGGGAGCTCCCAGGCGCCCTGGACGCCGAGGGAGTTCTGCGCGGTGACGGCGGTGAGCACGCTCATGCCGTGCACACCGAGGGCGAGCATGGTCTTCAGGTCGGCCTGGATCCCCGCACCGCCGCCGGAGTCGGATCCGGCGACGGTGAGCACGCGGGGCGGTACAGCGGTACGTATGGGCATGCGCAGCAATCTAGTACGCGCACGCGCGAGCTACGGGTTCACGCGTGAGCCCTGTGCTCCCCCGCAACGCCCTAGTAGGTGTCCTCGATCGCCCCGAAGTGGTCCCAGCCGCCCTTGCTGGTCCAGGGCGCCCCGTCCACGGTGACCTGGGGCAGCGCGGAGGGGTTGAGGACCTCGCCGATCACCTTCCAGCGGGCGGGGAGCTTCGCGTCCGGCGGGAAGGTGGCCACGATCGCGTGGTCCTCTCCCCCGGTCAGCACCCACTGGAGCGGGTCGACGCCGACGGCCTGGCCGATGTCGGACATCTGCGAGGGGATGTCGATGAGGCCGGAGCGCAGGTCGATGCGGACCTTGCTGGCCTCGGCGATGTGCCCGAGGTCCGCGACGAGCCCGTCGCTGACGTCGGTCATGGCGGTGGCGCCGAGTCCGGCGGCGGCGGGGCCCGCGTGGTACGGCGGTTCGGGGCGGCGGTGGGCCTCGACGAAGGCACGGGGCGAGCGGAAGCCCCGGGAGAGCACGGCGTATCCGGCGGCGGACCAGCCGAGCCAGCCGGTGACGGCGACGACATCGCCGGGGCGCGCGCCGGAGCGGGTGACCGGCTCGTGGTTGCGCAGGTCGCCGAGGGCGGTGATGGCGACGGTGATGGTGTCGCCGCCGACCACATCGCCGCCGACCACGGCCGCGCCCGCCACCTGGCACTCGTCGCGCAGCCCGTCCATCAGCTCGGCGGCCCAGGTGACCGGGAGGTCGGCGGGGACGACGAGGCCGAGGAGCAGGGCGGTGGGCACGGCCCCCATGGCGGCGATGTCGGCGAGGTTCTGGGCCGCGGCCTTGCGGCCGACGTCGTACGCCGTCGACCAGTCGCGGCGGAAGTGCCGCCCTTCCAGCAGGATGTCCGTACTGGCCACGACCCTGCGGTCGGGAGCGGCCACGACCGCGGCGTCGTCGCCGGGCCCCAGCCGTACCGCCGGAGTGGTGGTGAGCCGGGACGTGAGCTCTCTGATGAGCCCGAACTCCCCCAACTCGCCCACGGTTCCCTTCACCGAGTCTCACCTCTCATTTATCGCCCCGGACACCCGTCCGGGCCCCCGGTCGCGAGCCGTCACTGCTGTCGGTACCGTCAGGAGAGCTGTCGGCACCGGCGCTACCGTCGAGGGACACGTCAACTTCCGCACTCCGCACGCCACGCTGTGGACGTCACACGGCCCGTAGGTCTCCCCGTCGCCCTCGGCAACGCGATAACGTGGCGTCCCTTTCCCCCACATGATCCTCGTGGCCGCCCTGGAGGTTCCGTGGTACAGGCGTACATCCTCATTCAGACCGAGGTGGGCAAGGCGTCGATCGTCGCCGAGACCATCTCCAGGATTCCGGGAGTCATCCAGGCAGAGGACGTCACCGGTCCGTACGACGTGATCGTGCGGGCCCAGGCCGATACCGTCGACGCACTGGGCCGCATGGTGGTCGCCAAAGTGCAGCAGGTGGACGGCATCACCCGCACCCTGACCTGTCCGGTCGTCCACCTCTGACCCCCGTCCGGCGCCGCGCGTGCGACGCGCGGCCCTCGACCACGGTCTCCGCCCCGGCACCGTGGTCCTCCGCACGCTGACGGGGCGATCGTACTGCGCCGGGGCCGCCCCCGGCCCCCGGGACGGACTGCCCCTGCCACGGGAGGCCGGGGCGACCGTCGCCGCCCCGGCCGGCCGGACGCGTCAGCGCAGTCCGGTGGAGCGGGTCAACGCGGCCTGGATCAGCCGGTCCACCAGCTCCGGGTAGCTCACGCCGCTCTCCTGCCACATGCGCGGGTACATGGAGATCGGGGTGAAGCCCGGCAGGGTGTTGATCTCGTTGATGACGAAGGTGCCGTCCTCGGTGAGGAAGAAGTCGGCGCGCACCAGGCCCTCGCAGGAGGTGGCGTCGAAGGCGGCGACGGCGAGCCGCTGGACCTCGGCGGTCTGCTCCTCGGTGAGCGGCGCGGGCACCAGACCGGCCGCCGAGTCGATGTACTTGGCCTCGAAGTCGTAGAACTCGTGCGCGGTGACCGGCGGGATCTCGGCGGGCACGCTGGCGCGCGGTCCGTCCTCGAACTCCAGCACCCCGCACTCGATCTCGCGTCCGCGCAGCAGCGACTCCACGAGGAACTTGGGGTCGTGGCGGCGGGCCTCCTCGATCGCCGCGTCGAGTCCTTCGAGGCCGTCGACCTTGGTGATGCCCATGGAGGAGCCGCCGCGGGCGGGCTTGATGAACAGCGGCCAGCCGTGCTCACCGGCGAAGTCCACGATCCGCTCGCGTACGGCGGAGGGGTCGTGGTCCCACTCGCGGGGGCGGACGACCTCGTACGGTCCGACCGGCAGCCCGAAGGAGAGGAAGACGCGCTTCATGTACTCCTTGTCCTGGCCGACGGCCGAGGCGAGGACGCCCGCGCCGACGTAGGGGACACCGGAGAGTTCCAGCAGCCCCTGGAGGGTGCCGTCCTCCCCGTACGGGCCGTGCAGCACGGGGAAGACGACGTCGACCTCGCCGAGCGCCTTGGGCACCGAGCCGGGTTCGCTGTAGAGGACCTCGCGGCTGCCCGGGTCCACCGAGAGGACCACGCTGCCCTCGGTGGACTCGGCGAGCTGGGCCACGTCGGGGACCTTGCGGTCGGTGATGGCCATGCGTTCGGGCTCGCCGGCGGTGAGCGCCCAGCGGCCGTCCGTCGTGATGCCGATCGGCAGGACGTCGTACTTCGTCCGGTCGATGGCCTTCATGACGGCGCCGGCCGTGACGACCGAGATGCCGTGTTCGGAGCTGCGGCCGCCGAACACGACGGCCACACGCGGCTTACGGCGCTGCTGCTCAGGGCTCTCGGCGCGCTCAGGGCTCTGGGGGGGGTTCTCGCTGCTCATATCGCGATGAGCGTACCTGCTGGTAGAGGAGGAGTCAGCGCCGCTCGGCCTTGGCGCTCCGCGACATCAGCTCCTTCACCGCGACGACCGGGGACTTGCCCTCGTGGACGATCGAGACGACCGTCTCCGTGATGGGCATGTCGACACCGTGGCGGCGGGCCAGGTCCAGGACCGACTGGCAGGACTTGACGCCCTCGGCGGTCTGCTTGGTGACGGCGATCGTCTCCTGGAGCGTCATGCCCCGGCCGAGGTTGGTGCCGAAGGTGTGGTTGCGCGAGAGCGGCGAGGAGCAGGTGGCCACCAGGTCGCCCAGGCCCGCGAGTCCGGAGAACGTCAGCGGGTCGGCGCCCATGGCCACGCCCAGGCGGGTGGTCTCGGCCAGGCCCCGGGTGATGAGGGAGCCCTTGGTGTTGTCGCCGAGGCCCATGCCGTCCGCGATGCCGACGGCGAGGCCGATGACGTTCTTCACGGCGCCGCCGAGCTCGCAGCCGACCACGTCGGTGTTGGTGTAGGGGCGGAAGTACGCGGTGTGGCAGGCGGCCTGGAGGCGCTGGGCGACGGACTCGTCGGCGCAGGCGACGACGGCGGCGGCGGGGCGGCGCTCGGCGATCTCCTTGGCGAGGTTGGGTCCCGAGACGACGGCGATGCGGTCGGCGGAGACCTTGGTGACGTCCGCGATGACCTCGCTCATCAGCTCGGCGGTGCCCAGCTCGACGCCCTTCATCAGGGAGACCAGGACGGTGTCCGGCTCCAGGTGCGGGGCCCAGTCGGCGAGGTTGGCGCGCAGCGTCTGGGACGGCACGACCAGGAAGGCGAACTCGGCGCCGCGCAGCGCCTCGGCGGCGTCGGTGGTGGCGCGGATGGTGCCGGGGAGCTCGATGCCCGGCAGGTAGTCCGGGTTGGTGTGCGTGGTGTTGACGGCCTCGGCGACCTCGGCGCGGCGGCCCCAGAGGGTGACCTCGCAGCCCGCGTCGGCGAGGATCACGGCGAACGCCGTACCCCATGAGCCGGTTCCGAAGACGGCTGCTTTTACGGGGTGCGTCACGTGGATCCCTTTCCCTGCGCCCTGCGCCGTTGTTCAGCACGGGCTTTGCGGTGATCGTAGAGCTCGGCGGGGGCCTTCTCCCCGCGCAGGTCCTCCAGCTCGCGGGTGATCGCGGCCATGATGACCTCGGTCGCCTGGCGCAGCACGTCGGGCGTCGGCTCGACACCGTAGAAACGGCTGAGGTCGACCGGCGGTCCGGCCTGCACCTGGAGGGTCTTGCGGGGGAACAGCCGGAACTTGTTCTCCTTGGCGTACGGCGGCATCGCGAGGTTGGCGCCCCACTGGGCGACCGGGATGACCGGCACCTTGGTCATCAGCGCGACCCGGGCGGCGCCGGTCTTGCCGGCCATCGGCCACATGTCGGGGTCGCGGGTGAGGGTGCCCTCGGGGTAGAAGGCGACGCACTCGCCGCGCTCGATGGCGTCGACGGCGGCCCGGAAGGCGTCCAGGGCGTTGGTCGTCTCGCGGTAGACGGGGATCTGGCCGGTGCCGCGCAGCATCATCCCGACGAAGGGCGTGCGGAAGAGTCCGGCCTTCGCCAGGAGCCGGGGCACGCGTCCGGTGTTGTACTGGAAGTGGCCGTAGGAGAGCGGGTCCAGATAGGAGTTGTGGTTGACGGCGGTGATGAATCCGCCGTCGGCCGGAATGTGTTCCATCCCCCGCCAGTCGCGCTTGAACAGAACCACCAATGGCGGCTTGGCGATAACCGCCGCCAGGCGGTACCAGAAGCCGATTCTGCGGCGGGACACTCGGACACCTTCCTCTAAGGACCTCGTCGGACATTGACCTGCTGTCGGCTACTGACGGTCAAGTCTCGCCCCAGGCCCCTCCTCTGTCGAGAACACCGTACGCCTCACCTTCGCCCCCGGCCCTCCGGGTTGTCGTACCGGCAGGCGAGAATAAGTCCTCATGCGTACGGAGGGGGAGATCGCCACGAACACCGATCCGGCGGGGCCCTGGTCCCTGGTCGTTCCGCTCAAACCGCTCGCACGGGCCAAGAGCCGCCTGGGGCGGGCGGCGGGCGAGCTCGCCCGGCCGCGCCTCGCGCTGGCCTTCGCCCAGGACACGGTGGCGGCGGCGCTCTCCTGTGCCCGGGTGCGGGATGTGGTGGTCGTCACGGACGACGCGGTGGCCGGGGCGGCCCTTTCGGCGCTCGGCGCGCGGATCGTGGCGGACGCGCCGGCGGCCGGGCTCAACGCCGCGCTGTCGTACGGCGCCCGCTCGGTGCGGGCTCTCGCGTCCGGCGCCCCGGTGGCCGCGCTGAACGCGGATCTGCCGGCGCTGCGCCCCACGGAATTGGCTCGGGTGCTCGATTTTGCTTCCGCTTTTCCCCGCGCATTTCTCCGGGACGCGGCGGGAATCGGAACGACATTTCTGTCCTGCGCCGGGGGTACGGAATTGCGCCCGGCTTTCGGCGGACGGTCCGCCGCCCGGCATCTGGCTTCGGGTGCGGTGGAAATACCGCTGCCCGGTACCGACTCGGTGCGCCGGGACGTGGATACGGGCGAGGACCTCACCGTGGCCCTGGCCCTCGGAGTGGGGCCGCACACGGAGCGGCTCGCTCTCACGCTGGCTCTGGCCCCGGACCGATAGGCTGCCGCCCATGCAGGCGACCTCGTACACCTACGACCCCGAGACCCGTACCGGCAGTGTGCTGCTGGACGACGGCACCCCGGTGGAGTTCGACGCCCCGGCCTTCGACGCGGGCGGCCTGCTGCTGCTGCGGCCGGGGCAGCGGGTGCGGATCGAGGGCGAGGGCACGGGTGCCGCCCTGCGGATCACGCTGGTGACGCTGCAGACGTTCTAGACCGTACGGGCGTACGAGGAGGGCGTACGGGGGTGAAGCTGCCCCGGACAGCCCGCGGGCCGGGCTCCCCCTGAGGGGAGCCCGGCCCGGCGCGTGTGAGGAACGAGCGGGTGCCCGGTCTCACTTCTTGCGTGCGGTGGCCTTCTTGGCCGTGGTGGTGCGCGCGGTGGTCTTCTTCGCGGGCGCCTTCTTCGCCGTGGCCTTCTTGGCGGGCGCGGTCTTCTTGGCCGTCGCGGTGGCCTTCTTCGCCGTCGCGGTCGCCTTCTTCGCGGCCGGGGTGGCCTTCTTCGCCGTGGCGGTCGCCTTCTTGGCGGTGGCCTTCTTGGCGGTGGCGGTGGCCTTCTTCGCCGGTGCCACGGCCTTCTTGGCGGTGGTCTTCTTCGCCGTGGCCTTCTTGGCGGCCGACTTCTTGGCGGCGGCGGCCTTCACCGTCGTACGGGCGGCGGAAGATCCGCCCGAGAGGCTGCCCTTGGGGGCCTTCTTCACGGCCACGTCGTTCTTGGGGAGCTTCTTGGAGCCGCTCACCAGGTCCTTGAACCCCTGACCCGCGCGGAAGCGGGGCACCGAGGTCTTCTTGACCCGGACGCGCTCACCCGTCTGCGGGTTGCGGGCGTACCGGGCGGGGCGGTCGACCTTCTCGAACGAGCCGAAGCCGGTGACCGAGACACGGTCCCCGGCGACAACGGCACGGACGATCGCGTCGAGTACCGCGTCGACAGCGTCCGCGGCCTGCTGACGGCCGCCGACCTTGTCGGCAATCGCTTCTACGAGCTGCGCCTTGTTCACGTCTTCCCCTTCGGAGACATTGCCAGAACGAAAGTGTTCAAGCTTTTTCGCACGTTAGGCAGATATATACCGCAAATCAAACACGAAACGGGCTAATCACCCTAGTGCCGCAACGAAGTCGACCGATGCGCAGTTCCACGTGTCAGTCACCTTCGGGGAATCGGCCCTCATCGAGGTCCTTCATCAACCGGTCCAGACGCCTTGCCGCGTCCGGGAGATCGTGCTTCGCCGCGGCCGTGACGACCAGCAGCTTCCGGGACAGCGCCATCCGTACGCCCTCCGGGACTTGCAGTGCACGCACCTTCGCGTGCGCTTCCTTCAATCGGTCGGCGACTTGGCCATAGAGCTTGAGTTGGCTGTCGCGTTCCATGCACCGATTGTGCCATCTGGGGCGAGTTGTCGCCCGAGGGGGGCTCAACAAGCGACTGCGCCCCCTGCCCGGAGGCAGGGGGCGCAGTCATGGAAAAGCGCTGCTCAGGCGTCAATTGTACGCGGTTTGTGGGTCGGCCTGGCCGCCTCGTAAGCCGCGATGTCCGCTTCGTTCTGAAGGGTGAGGCTGATGTCGTCGAGGCCGTTGAGCAGCCGCCACCGGGCGTTCTCGTCCAGCTCGAAGCCGGCCGTGATGCCCTCGGCGCGGACCTGGCGGGCCTCCAGGTCGACGGTGATCTCGGCGGTCGGGTCGGCCTCGCTCAGCTCCCACAGCGCGTCGACGACCTGCTGCTCCAGAACCACGGTGAGCAGGCCGTTCTTCAGTGAGTTGCCCCGGAAGATGTCGGCGAAGCGGGCGGAGATGACGGCCTTGAAGCCGTAGTTCTGGAGCGCCCAGACGGCGTGCTCGCGGGAGGAGCCCGTACCGAAGTCGGGACCGGCGACCAGGACCGTGGCGCCCTGCCGCTCGGGGCGGTTGAGGACGAAGTCCGGGTCCTTGCGCCAGGCTTCGAAGAGGCCGTCCTCGAACCCGTCTCGGGTGACCTTCTTCAGCCAGTGGGCGGGGATGATCTGGTCGGTGTCGACGTTGCTGCGGCGCAGCGGGACGGCCCGGCCGGTGTGTGCGGTGAAGGCTTCCATGGCTATCGGACTCCGGCGGGGGTACGGGTGTCGGACAGGTCGGCGGGCGAGGCCAGATGGCCCAGTACGGCGGTGGCGGCGGCGACCTGGGGGGAGACCAGGTGGGTCCGGCCGCCCTTGCCCTGCCGGCCTTCGAAGTTGCGGTTGGAGGTGGAGGCGGAGCGCTCGCCGGGGGCCAGCTGGTCGGGGTTCATGCCGAGGCACATCGAGCAACCCGCGTGCCGCCATTCGGCGCCGGCCCCGGTGAAGACCTTGTCCAGGCCCTCCGAGACGGCCTGGAGGGCGACCCGGACCGAGCCGGGGACGACCAGCATCCGCACGCCGTCGGCGACTTTGCGGCCGTCCAGGATGGCGGCGGCGTTGCGCAGGTCCTCGATGCGGCCGTTGGTGCACGAACCCACGAAGACGGTGTCCACGCTGATCTCGCGCAGCGGCTGCCCGGCGGTCAACCCCATGTACTCCAGGGCCTTTTCGGCGGCGTTGCGCTCCGAGGCGTCCTCGTACGAAGCGGGGTCGGGGACGTTCGCGGAGAGCGGCGCGCCCTGGCCCGGGTTGGTGCCCCAGGTGACGAACGGGGCCAGCTCGGTGGCGTCGATGACGACCTCGGCGTCGAACACCGCGTCGTCGTCGGAGCGCAGGGTCTTCCAGTAGGCGACGGCGGCGTCCCACTCCTCGCCCTTGGGGGCGGCGTCGCGGCCCTCCAGATAGGCGAAGGTGGTCTCGTCGGGGGCAATCATGCCCGCGCGGGCACCGGCCTCGATCGACATGTTGCAGATGGTCATCCGGGCCTCCATCGAGAGCTTCTCGATGGCGGAACCGCGGTATTCGAGGATGTAGCCCTGGCCGCCGCCGGTGCCGATCCGGGTGATGATGGCCAGGATCAGGTCCTTGGCGGTGACGTCCTCGGGCAGTTCGCCGTCGATCGTGATGGCCATGGTCTTCGGGCGGGCCAGCGGCAGCGTCTGGGTGGCCAGGACGTGCTCCACCTGGCTGGTGCCGATGCCGAACGCCAGCGCGCCGAACGCTCCGTGCGTGGAGGTGTGGGAGTCGCCGCAGACCACGGTGGTGCCGGGCTGGGTCAGGCCCAGCTGGGGGCCGACCACGTGGACGACGCCCTGCTCGACGTCCCCGAGCGGGTGCAGCCGGACCCCGAACTCGGCGCAGTTCTTGCGCAGGGTCTCCAGCTGGGCGCGGGAGACCGGGTCGGCGATCGGCTTGTCGATGTCGAGGGTCGGGGTGTTGTGGTCCTCGGTGGCGATGGTGAGGTCGAGGCGTCGCACCGGACGTCCGGCCTGGCGCAGACCGTCGAAGGCCTGCGGGCTGGTCACCTCGTGGAGCAGGTGCAGATCGATGAAGAGAAGGTCGGGCTCGCCCTCAGCGCGCCGGACGATGTGGTCGTCCCAGACCTTCTCCGCGAGTGTCCTACCCATCGCTTTCCCTCCGGCCGGCATCTTCGCCGGCCCAACTAGAGATTCGGTGCGCCGCCGTCCGGATCCCCGTGCGGGGCGGTGGCTGCGGGCCGTTGTGTGGCCGCCTCTACAGGTTCGCAACTTCCGCTGAAAATTGAACTTGCGTTTCACAGAGTGAGACGGGAGTATCGTCGTATGGACAACTCTAGCGGCGTCGGCGTTCTCGACAAGGCAGCTCTGGTATTGAGCGCCCTGGAGTCCGGTCCGGCCACCCTCGCCGGGCTGGTCGCGGCGACCGGGCTCGCACGGCCCACGGCCCATCGACTGGCCGTGGCACTGGAACACCACCGGATGGTGGCGAGGGACATGCAGGGCCGTTTCATCCTCGGCCCCCGGCTGTCGGAACTGGCAGCCGCGGCGGGCGAGGACCGCCTGCTGGCCACGGCCGGACCGGTGCTCACCCACCTGCGCGACATCACCGGCGAGAGCGCGCAGCTCTACCGCCGGCAGGGCGACATGCGCATCTGCGTGGCGGCGGCGGAACGGCTGTCCGGACTCCGGGACACGGTGCCGGTCGGCTCCACGCTCACCATGAAGGCGGGCTCCTCCGCCCAGATCCTGATGGCCTGGGAGGAGCCGGAGCGCCTGCACCGGGGCCTCCAGGGGGCCAGGTTCACGGCGACGGCGCTCTCCGGCGTACGGCGGCGGGGCTGGGCCCAGTCGATCGGCGAGCGGGAGCCGGGCGTCGCCTCGGTCTCGGCCCCGGTGCGCGGCCCCTCGAACCGGGTGGTCGCGGCGGTCTCGGTCTCCGGGCCGATCGAGCGGCTGACCCGCCACCCGGGCCGGATGCACGCTCAGGCGGTCATCGACTCGGCCGCCCGCCTGAGCGAGGCCCTGCGCCGCACGGGCTGACGCCCGCCCCGCCCCACTCCCCCTTGTTCCCCTTCTTGTTCCCCTTGTTCCGGAAGGCCGCCCCAGCGCCGTGGCGGCCCTTTTCTTTCCCTGCCAACAGGGCTGTGACGTAAGCAACTTGGCCTGGGGTGCCCTGACCGGGGCAAGCGAAAAGGCCCTCCACCGAAGTGAAGGGCCTTCCCGTACCGCTCTGTTGTACCCCCGACCGGATTCGAACCGGCGCTACTGCCGTGAGAGGGCAGCGTGCTAGGCCGCTACACAACGGGGGCGTGGTTACTGCTGACTTGCGCTGGGCTACCAGGACTCGAACCTAGAATGACGGTACCAGAAACCGTAGTGTTGCCAATTACACCATAGCCCATGGTGAGACAAGTACCCCCGACCGGATTCGAACCGGCGCTACTGCCGTGAGAGGGCAGCGTGCTAGGCCGCTACACAACGGGGGCCCTAGCGATCCTGCATCAAGAACGTGGGTGCGACCCAGGTGTTCTCGCGGGAAGGATCTGTACCCCCGACCGGATTCGAACCGGCGCTACTGCCGTGAGAGGGCAGCGTGCTAGGCCGCTACACAACGGGGGCTTGTCCTGCTGGATACTGCTGGTCTTGCTGTACTGCGCTGGGCTACCAGGACTCGAACCTAGAATGACGGTACCAGAAACCGTAGTGTTGCCAATTACACCATAGCCCACTGAAATGCAACCCCTGGTGGGGGCTTCACTTCTGTCTGCGCTTCCCGGCCGGATCTTCCGTCCCGCTCGGGCGGCGCAGAAAGAACATTACCCGAAGGTGTCCGGCGCTCCAAAACGGGTATCGCCCGTCAGCAGGCCGGGGAGCTGGTCGAGCCCGGTGATCGTCACGAGGTCCGGCCTCCCGCCCCTGCCCCGCCGGTCGAGCCAGATGCCGGTCAGTCCGGCGGCGACGGCCCCGCTCGCGTCGATGTCCGGCTCGTCCCCCACGTACGCCACCTCGTGCGGCTCCAGGGCGAGCGCCTCGCAGGCCGCGTGGAAGGCGCCGGGCTCCGGCTTGGAGATGCCCAGCTCCACGGCGCAGACCATCGCCTCGAAGCGGTCCCGCACGCCGAGGGCGGTCAGCTTGCGGTGCTGGTTGTGGCTGCTGGAGTTGGAGAGGATCGCGTGGCGGTAGCCGGAGGCCAGCCGGTCCAGGACCGGCAGCACGTCCGGGAAGAGCTGCCAGGCGGCCTCGTAGTGGGTCAGATGGCCGGCGAACCAGTCGTCGGCCTCGTCGTCGGTCAGGGGCCGCCCGAGGAACTCCCGCACCCGGTCCCGGCGCTGGCCGAGGAAGTCCGTCTCCCCGGCGGCGACGCGTGCCCAGTGCACGGCGGTGATGGCCTTCCAGGCGGCGAGGGCCTCGTCGACCGACACGTACGCCTCGGGCAGTCCCACGCCCTCCAGGTGGAGCCGCATACCGGTGTGGTCGGCGCCCGCGTAGTCGAAGATCGTGTCGTCGATGTCCCAGAGCACGGCGCGGATCGGCATGTACGTCACCGTAGTCGCCCGTGCGGGGCCGTGCCGGGCCGTTGGCGGGGAAAAAGCCGGGAGGGCCGCGGCCGGGTCGGCCGCGGCCCTCCTCGGGGCGTGCTCGGTCGCTTACGCGGTCAGCCTGGCCAGCGCCGCGTCAACGCGGGCCAGGCTCTTCTCGCGGCCCAGGATCTCCAGGGACTCGAAGAGCGGCAGGCCGATCGTGCGGCCGGTCACGGCGACCCGGACCGGGGCCTGGGCCTTGCCGAGCTTGAGGCCGTGGGCCTCGCCGGCGGTGAGGACGGCGTTCTTCAGGGACTCCGCGTCGCTCCAGTCCGCCGCCTCCAGGTTGGCGCGGGCCGTGGTCAGGAGGGCGGCCGGGTCGCCCTTCATCGCCTTGGCCCAGGACGCCTCGTCCTCCACCGGCTCGTCCAGGAAGAGGAAGTCGACGTTGTCGGTGATGTCGGAGAGCACCGTCACGCGGGTCTGGGCGTACGGGGCGATCCGCGTCCACTTCTCCGCGTCGAAGGCCTCCGGGGCCCAGGGCGCGAAGGGGGCCTTCAGCCAGGGGCCGCAGGCCTCGGCGAACGCCTTCTCGTCGAGCATGCGGATGTGCTCGGCGTTGATGTGCTCGGCCTTCTTGAGGTCGAAGCGGGCCGGGTTGGCGTTGACGTCCTTGATGTCGAACGCGGCGATCAGCTCGTCCACCGAGAAGATGTCGCGGTCCTCGGCGATCGACCAGCCGAGCAGCGACAGGTAGTTCAGCAGCCCCTCGGGGAGGAAGCCGCGCTCCCGGTAGAGGTTGAGGGAGGCCTGCGGGTCGCGCTTGGAGAGCTTCTTGTTGCCCTCGCCCATGACGTACGGGAGGTGGCCGAAGGCGGGGGTCTCCTTGGCGATGCCCAGCTCGATGAGCGCCCGGTACAGGGCGATCTGGCGCGGGGTGGAGGAGAGCAGGTCCTCGCCGCGCAGGACGTGGGTGATCTCCATCAGCGCGTCGTCGACCGGGTTGACCAGCGTGTAGAGCGGGGCCCCGTTGGCGCGGACGATGCCGTAGTCCGGGACGTTCTCCGGCTGGACGGTGATCTCGCCGCGGACCAGGTCGGTGAAGGTGATGGCCTCGTCGGGCATCCGGAAGCGGACGATGGAGGTGCGGCCCTCGGCCTCGTACGCGGCCTTCTGCTCGGCGGTGAGGTCGCGGCAGTGGCCGTCGTAGCCGGACGGCTTCCCGGCGGCGCGGGCGGCGTCGCGGCGGGTGTCCAGCTCCTCGGTGGTGCAGTAGCAGGCGTACGCGTACCCGGCGGCGAGCAGCTTCTCGGCGACGTCCTTGTAGAGGTCCATGCGCTGCGACTGGCGGTAGGGCGCGTGCGGGCCGCCGATCTCGGGGCCCTCGTCCCAGTCCAGGCCCAGCCAGCGCATGGAGTCGAGGAGCTGCTGGTAGGACTCCTCGGAGTCGCGCGCGGCGTCGGTGTCCTCGATCCGGAAGACCAGGGTGCCCTGGTGGTGCCGGGCGAAGGCCCAGTTGAACAGGGCCGTGCGGACCAGGCCCACATGGGGGTTGCCGGTCGGGGAGGGACAGAAACGGACGCGAGGGGGTACCCCCTGGTCGAGCGGAGCCGAGAGCTTGGGGGAGGGTGCGTTAGCCACGCTTGATCACCTTGTTGGTGAGAGTGCCGATGCCTTCGATGGTGACGGCGACCTCGTCGCCGACGTGCAGGGGTCCGACCCCTGCGGGGGTGCCTGTGAGGATCACATCGCCCGGGAGCAGCGTCATGGCCTCCGTGATGTGGACGATCAGCTCCTCGATGGAGCGGACCATGTCGCTCGTGCGGCCGAGCTGCCGCTGCTCACCGTTGACCGTCGCCTGGATGGTGAGGTCGTGCGGGTCCACGTCGGTCTCCACCCAGGGGCCCAGCGGGCAGGAGGTGTCGAAGCCCTTGGCGCGGGCCCACTGCTTCTCGCGCTGCTGCACATCGCGGGCGGTGACGTCGTTGGCGCAGGTGTAGCCGAGGACGACGTCCTTGACGCGCTCGCGCGGGACCTCGCGGCACATGCGGCCGATGACCACGGCCAGCTCGGCCTCGTGGTGCAGCTCGCTGGAGAAGGAGGGGTACTCGATCGCGTCGCCGGAGCCGATCACCGAGGTGGTGGGCTTGAAGAAGGTGATCGGTGCGTCGGGGACCTCGTGGCCGAGCTCGGCGGCGTGCTCCGCGTAGTTGCGGCCGATGGCCACGACCTTGTTGGGGAGCACGGGGGGCAGCAGCCTGACCTTGTTCAGCGGGACCTTGGTGCCCGAGAGCTCGAAGTCGGCGTACGGAATGCCCTTGATGATGTCGAGGACGAGGTCACCGGATTCCACGGTGCCCTGCCCCTCGACGGCGCCGAAGGCGACATTGCCGTCGATGGAGAACCTGGCGATGCGCACGGGATGCTGTCGCCCCTCACTTGCTGGCTGGCTGAAGACTGACGCTCCAGGCTAACGCGGTGAGGGGGGACGGCCTCGCCCATTACCGGGCAGTGGCGACGGGCGCTTCCATGAGGATGGTGCGGCGCGGGTTGGCCGTCACGGTGGGCAGGTCGGCGGCGTGCTCCGGCAGGAAGGGCGTCTGCAGCGCCTGGGCGTCCTTGAGGTGCGCCAGCGTGGTGCGCCGGGGGTTGGCAATGT
The DNA here is from genome assembly GCF_042750035.1 of Streptomyces sp. NPDC059452. NCBI lineage: Bacteria > Bacillati > Actinomycetota > Actinomycetes > Kitasatosporales > Streptomycetaceae > Streptomyces > Streptomyces sp. NPDC059452. Next base: position 85,801 of record NZ_JBHYVE010000008.1, on the reverse strand, counting down.
TGCGGAACACAGTCGTCGTCTTCATCTGCCGTCAGGACCCTGTCGGTCGGGGCGCCACCTCGGCGGCGCCTGGTTGTCGGATTCGCCATCCCTGTAAAGCGTCAGGCTAAACATCCGATTCCCCGCCGATCGCCGGATGAGGCGACGATCATCGTGTGAGTTTCCTCACGAAGTAATGGACAATTAGCCCATTCCGGGCGGCCGATCACGGTGCAGGAAACGGACATTGCACCACTGAATCCACCATTCCGCTCCTGATCATCGCGACTGGGACACCCCCCACCCCTAAGCGACTCCTCCCCATTAGTCCGGTTTACCCACGATCACTCTCCACTGCTTGTTACTCATTCATCACAACGTGTCACCCAGGTCACAGCCCGGTACATGGGCCTTGTTGGAGATCCTGCACTGTGCTGGAATTCCACGCACCGCCGCGGGTTTCAGACCGGCGCACCGGTGGCGCAACGTAGCGCCGGGCTGCGGCGGGAGGGGGAAGTACGCCGGTCACTCAACGACCACCATGGGGCGCGTCCAGCGCCCCACGACGCCGACACCGTTCTGCCTGTCCACAGGTGGAACGCCTGGTCCAGAGGTTGCGACGCTAGTGCAGGGACGTTTCAAGAGGGATGGCAGCGCTCCGGCGGAACAGGAGCCGCGCGGCGGGACCGACCGCGGTTCCTCGCCCCAGCACGCCCAGAACCCCGGGCCGGCCGCTGCCGGCGACAACAGCGACCGTACGCAGGGCCAAGGCTCCGCGCCGAGCGGCGGAGCCGAGCCGGGCACGTCTCCCGCCTCCCGCGGCCCGGTCGACACGGGCTCGCGAATAGCGCTCCGTAACTGGCGCATCAGTACGCGACTGGTCTCGCTCCTCGCCCTCCCCGTGGTCGTGGCGACCAGCCTGGGCGGTCTGCGGATCAACGAGTCCATGACCGACATGCAGCAGCTGGAACACATGCAGCTGCTGACCCAGATGACCAAGCAGGCGACCTCGCTCGCCCAGGCGCTCCAGGTCGAGCGCGACCAGTCCGCCGGTCCGCTCTCCAACGGCTCCAAGGCGACCGACTACAAGGTCTCCCAGCCCCGCGAGAAGACCGACCGGGCCAAGGACGCGTTCCTGGACGCGACCAACGACATCGGCGACTTCGAGGGCGACGACGCGCTGGAGAGCATCCACGCGAGCGTCGCCCAGATCGCCTCGCAGCTCGGCGACATCCGGTCGATCCGCAAGTCGGCGTACGAGAAGGACGCACCGTCCCTCAACACGATCGACCAGTACAGCCAGCTGATCACCTCGCTGCTCAGCCTGTCCCAGGACATGGCCCAGGCGACCAGCAACCCGGACATGATCAAGCGGACCCGAGCCCTGGCGGCGTTCTCCTCCGCCAAGGAGTACGCCTCGATCCAGCGGGCCATCATCGCGGCCGCACTGCCCGGTGGTTCGGTCAAGGAACCGCACCTCAACGAGAACGACAAGCAGTTCGGCTCCAACGCGCTCGACAAGGAGACCCGGGCCATCAGCTCGTTCAAGTCGATCTACGGATCGACCGGGGAGAGCGCGGTGGACCTGATGGCTCCGCTGGACAACGGGAACAACCCCGAGATCAACGCGGCGAACATGTACGCCAAGCACATCCTCGACACCCCGAACGGGATCGACGGGGCCCGGGTGCGTTCGTACATGGACTGGTACGACCAGAGCTCCACCAAGATCGACGCGATGAAGACGATCGAGACCACCCTCCTGAGCGACATGGAGGCCAAGGCCCGCGAGCTGCGCGAGGCCTCGCAGCGCGACGCGGTCATCAACGGTGCGGTCATCTTCCTGGTGCTCGGTGTCTCGCTCGTCGGCGCCTTCGTGGTGGCCCGCTCGATGATCCGCTCGCTGCGCCGCCTCCAGGACACCGCCACCCGGGTCGCCCAGGACCGGCTGCCCGAGCTCGTCAAGCAGCTCTCCGAGACCGACCCGCAGGACGTCGACACCTCCGTCGAGTCGGTCGGTGTGCACTCCCGGGACGAGATCGGCCAGGTGGCCGCGGCCTTCGACGACGTGCACCGCGAGGCCGTCCGCCTCGCCGCCGAGCAGGCGCTCCTCCGAGGGAACGTCAACGCGATGTTCACCAACCTCTCGCGCCGTTCGCAGGGCCTCATCCAGCGTCAGCTCTCGCTCATCTCCGAGCTGGAGTCGCGCGAGGCCGACCCGGACCAGCTCTCCTCGCTCTTCAAGCTCGACCACCTCGCGACCCGTATGCGCCGTAACGGTGAGAACCTCCTCGTCCTCGCGGGTGAGGAGCCGGGCCGCCGGTGGACCCGCCCCGTCCCGCTGGTCGACGTGCTCCGTGCCGCCGCCTCCGAGGTGGAGCAGTACGAGCGCATCGAACTCTCCGCGGTGCCCGCCACCGAGGTCGCGGGCCGGGTCGTCAACGACCTCGTGCACCTCCTCGCCGAGCTGCTGGAGAACGCCACGTCGTTCTCCTCGCCGCAGACGAAGGTCAAGGTCACCGGTCACGCCCTGCCCGACGGCCGCGTGCTGGTCGAGATCCACGACACCGGTATCGGCCTCTCCCCCGAGGACCTCGCGGCGATCAACGAGCGGCTCGCGCAGCCGCCCACCGTGGACGTCTCGGTCTCCCGCCGCATGGGTCTGTTCGTGGTCGGCCGGCTGTCGCTGCGTCACGGCATCCGCATCCAGCTGCGCCCCTCCGACTCCGGCGGCACGACCGCACTGGTCATGCTCCCCGTCGATGTCGCCCACGGCGGCAAGCAGCCCCCGTCCAAGCAGGGCCCCGGCCAGCAGCCCGGCGGCGCCCCCGGCGGCCTCCTCGCCGGAAACGGCAACGGCGGCGCGGCGGGCGGCCAGCGTCCCGGCATCGGCGGCGGTCCGGGCGGCCCCGGCTCCAAGAGCCTCGGCTCCGGCCCCGGCGCCCAGCGCGGCCAGGTCGGTGCGGGCTCCGGTCCGCGCGCCGCCCTCCCCGCCCGGGACAACGCCCCGGGCCGCCCGCAGGGCCAGCAGAACGGCCCCCAGGGCAACGCCCCCCAGGGCCAGGGCCAGCCGGGCAACGGCAACCCGAGCCAGGGCTTCCCGGGCCAGGAGCCGCAGCGCCAGAGCGGCAGCCTCTCCGGAGCCTTCGGCAACGGCGCCCGGCTCGGCGCCCGCGGCGGCCAGGGCGAGGCCCCCGGCCGTACGGAGCCGGGTCAGCCCAACCTGTTCGGTCACGGCGCGCCGGCCTCCCCGGGGCAGAACGGCCGTACGGGCCAGTTCACGCCGCCGAACCAGCAGGGCCGCCCCCAGCAGGGTCAGCAGAACCAGCAGGCCCCCGGTGCGCCGCAGCCCCAGCAGGCCCGGCACCAGCAGAACGGCCCCGGCGACCAGGGCGGCTTCCAGCAGCCCGGCGGCCCCGGCCGTCAGCTGCCGCCGACCGGCGGCCCCCGGGCCGAGCTGCCCGGCGGCTCCCCGCAGCAGCGCCCGCAGGCCGCCAACTGGGGCGCCGACGCCCCGCGCGGCCACGAGGAGCACGAAGCGACCGGCCAGTTCGCCCGGCCCACCGGCCAGGACCCGGCCTTCAGCACCCCCGAGGGCCAGCAGAACCAGCGGCCGTCGGGCGACCACCAGGACCCCGGCGCGACCTCCCAGTTCGCCCGTCCGGACTTCTCGGCACCGCAGGCCCCCCAGGGCCCGTACCAGCAGCAGGGCCAGGACCCGGCGAGCACCGCCCAGTTCGCGCGGCCCGACTTCAGCGCCCCGTACCAGCAGAACCAGGGCCAGGGGCTCCCCGCGCCGCGTCAGCGCGGCGGGGAGGAGAACGGCATCGGTGACCGGCGTCCGCCGGTCCCCCCGGCGGGTGAGGCTCCGCGCCGCCCCGCGCTGCCCCAGCAGCCGGAGGCCCTGCCGCCGGCCGGTCCCGGGGACGGCCGTACGCCGCTGTACGACACCCTGGAGACCAACTGGTTCCACGGTCCGGGCCAGGGCGGTCAGGCGGCCGCCGAGCCGCAGGCACCGGCCGCTCCGGAGCCCACCGGCGTGCCCGTTCCGCCCATGCCCCAGCGTGGTGCGGCCGACACGGCGGTCACCAGCTCCTGGCGTGCCTCGCCCAACGACGAGCTCGTACGTCAGGCCGAGCGGGTCAAGAAGCCGGCCGCCGGCGGGGTCACCACTTCCGGGCTGCCCCGCCGTGTTCCCCGCGCCAATTTGGTTCCGGGGACCGCTCAGCAGCAGAATCACCAGTCCGGACCTCAGGTTTCGCGTGCGCCCGATGACGTACGCGGTCGTCTGACCAATCTCCGCCGGGGCATCCAGCAGGGACGGCAGGCCAACAACGGCCCGTCGACCGGCAGTATCCATCTCGGCCCCACTCACCAGCAGGAGCGTTAGTTGAGCCCCATGAGTCAGGCCGCGCAGAATCTGAACTGGCTGATCACCAACTTCGTGGACAACACCCCAGGGGTGTCCCACACGGTGGTGGTCTCCGCGGATGGCCTGCTGCTGGCGATGTCCGAAGGTTTCCCGCGCGACCGCGCCGACCAGCTGGCGGCCGTCGCCTCCGGTCTGACGTCGCTGACCGCGGGTGCCTCCCGGATCTTCGAGGGCGGCGCCGTCAGCCAGACCGTTGTGGAGATGGAGCGCGGGTTCCTCTTCCTGATGTCCATCTCCGACGGTTCGTCCCTCGCCGTCCTCGCCCACCCGGACGCCGACATCGGTCTGGTCGGGTACGAAATGGCCCTCCTGGTCGACCGTGCGGGCACCGTCCTCACGCCCGACCTCCGCGCCGAGCTCCAGGGCAGTCTGCTCCACTAGGCGGCCATGCAGCGGATTCGCGACACAATCCCCCCAGGTAACGCCCACAACCCTCACCCGTCCGGCCGCCAGAGACCCCCCACCGGCCCCTTCAGACGGCAAGCCGAGACCCTGCTGTCACGCCCGGAGGATTCATGACCCCGCCACCCGCCTCACCCGATCCGTACGGCGCACTGCACCACGCGTCGTACGACGAGGGAGGCGACCAGCCGCTGGTTCGTCCTTACGCCATGACCGGCGGCCGGACCCGGCCGCGCTACCAGCTCGCGATAGAGGCACTGGTCAGCACCACCGCGGACCCGGCGCATCTGGGGACGCTGCTCCCCGAGCACCAGCGGATCTGCCACCTGTGCCGCGAGGTCAAGTCGGTGGCCGAGGTCTCCGCGCTGCTGTCGATGCCGCTCGGCGTCGCCCGCATCCTCGTGGCGGACCTGGCGGAAGCCGGCATGGTGGCCATCCACCAGCCGGGCAATGGAGAGGCCGGCGGCGCGCCGGATGTGACACTGCTCGAAAGGGTGCTCAGTGGACTTCGCAAGCTCTAGCGGCGGTACGGGCCGCGCCACCACCTCGGCCAAGATCGTGGTGGCGGGCGGCTTCGGCGTGGGCAAGACCACGTTCGTCGGGGCCGTTTCGGAGATCAACCCGCTGCGCACCGAAGCCGTGATGACGTCCGCGTCCGCGGGCATCGACGATCTGACCCACACCGGGGACAAGACCACCACGACGGTGGCCATGGACTTCGGCCGCATCACGCTCGACCAGGACCTGATCCTGTACCTCTTCGGCACACCCGGCCAGGACCGCTTCTGGTTCATGTGGGACGACCTGGTCCGCGGCGCCATCGGCGCCGTCGTCCTCGTCGACACCCGCCGCCTCGCCGACTGCTTCCCCGCCGTCGACTACTTCGAAAACAGCGGCCTCCCCTTCGTCATCGCCCTCAACGGCTTCGACGGACACCAGCCCTACACCCCCGACGAGGTACGCGAAGCGCTCCAGATCGGGCCCGACGCACCCATCATCACGACGGACGCCCGGCATCGTGCGGATGCCAAGAGCGGTCTGATCACCCTGGTCGAGCACGCTCTGATGGCACGACTGAAGTAGTCCCGACCAGTAGCCGTAAGTCGTTTTCGTCATACGGAAGTTGCTGTAGTCACGCGGGGGCGGCCTGTGTCGTTTGACACGATCCGCCCCCGTGTTCATAACGTTTCGACAGAGAATTGCCCCCGCGCCACCACCCGATGCATCCACCTGGTGCCGCTGCGCTCACCTGAGCCCCGCCTTTTGACGGGGCTCGCTCTTTATGCCCGTTTTATCTGAGGCGTGGACCACTCGGAATGATCGATTCCGAGTGTTTGGAACCGGGCCCGTCCCCGTGCTGCAATTCGACGAACTCCCGAGTAGTACGGCCCTGAACGAATAATCCGGCACAACGTAGGTGCCGACGCCGAGAGGTTGTTGGTCGAGTGAGGCGAAGCAACGAGGGCTCCGCGGCGCAGCCCGAGCGGGGCAACTTCACCCCGCCGTCGCACGCTGCGGCATCGCCTGCACAGGCGCCCGAACCGGAGCCGGCCCCGGGCGGCAGTGCCAGCCGGTTCGCCCCGCGCAACTGGCGGGTGGCCACCCGGCTGAACGCGATCCTCCTGGTTCCCGTCCTGGTCGGTCTGGTCATGGGCGGCTTCCAGGTGAAGGGCTCCATCGACACCTGGAGCGAGGCCCAGGAGGCCGAGAAGATCGCGCGCGTCGTGCGCGCCGCGTCGGACTACGGGCAGGCGCTCCTCAACGAGCGTGACCTCACCGCCCAGCCGCTGCTCTCCGGCGACCGGGACGCCGACATCGTCGAGGAGTCCCGGGCCACCACGGACGAGGCGCGCGCCGCCTTCGACACCGCGGTGAAGGACATGCCCGCCAAGCCGGGCCTGGAGCGCCGTCTCAAGCTCTTCAAGAGCGAGGAGCCCACGCTCCCCGAGCTCCGCAAGGCCGCTTACTCGCAGGCGCTGGACCCGGTGAAGACCGAAGAGGGCTACACCCAGGTCCAGCACTCGCTGATGCAGTTCGCCAACGAGCTCGGCCTCGGCACCGGCAACGTGACCAGCTACGGCCGTACCGTCTACGCGATCGAGCTGTCCAAGGCTGCAGAATCGCTTCAGCGCTCGATCGGCATGCACCTGCTGGTGCGCCCGAGCAAGAAGCCCGAGGTCTACAGCGAGCAGGTCAAGGCTTTCGGCTCGTACAACTACCTGGAGCAGATCGCCCTCGCCGAGTTCAACGCCGGTGGCACCCAGGCCGATGTGGACCGCCTCAAGCAGGTCATGAGCGGCAAGGCCGCCGAGGGCACCCGGAAGCTCAAGGCCGCCCGGGAGCAGGCCGAGGCCGCGGGCCAGGACTTCGTGGCGCCGCCGAGCATCGACGGTTCGGTCTTCGACGGCATGGTCCAGGAGATCGGCCAGGGGCAGACCCCCGAGGAGCTGGCAAAGAAGGGCATCACCCCCGAGACCTGGATGGCCGCCGCCACCGCGAAGTTCGAGGGGTACGCGACCGTCGAGAAGGATCTCGTCGACAAGGCCGTGAACGAGGCCGCGAAGATCTCCTCCGACGCCAAGTCCGACGCCATCGTCAACGGCCTGATCGTCGTCATCGCGCTGCTGGCCGCGTTCGTCCTGGCCGGGCTCATGGCCCGCCAGATGAGCCGCTCGATGCGTCAGCTCCGTACCGCCGCCTTCGGCATCGCCGAGCAACGGCTGCCCTCCCTCGTCGACCAGCTCTCGCGCACCGACCCGGGCCGGGTCGACACCCGGGTGCAGCCGATCCCGATCACCACCCAGGACGAGATCGGCGAGGTCGCCCGCGCCTTCGACCAGGTGCACCGCGAGGCCGTCCGGCTCGCCGCCGAGCAGGCCCTGCTCCGGGGCAACGTCAACGCGATCTTCACCAACCTCTCGCGCCGCAACCAGTCGCTCATCGAGGGCCAGCTGACCCTCATCACCGACCTGGAGAACAACGAGGCCGACCCGGACCAGCTGGAGAGCCTGTTCAAGCTGGACCACCTGGCCACCCGTATGCGGCGCAACGGCGAGAACCTTCTCGTCCTCTCCGGCGAGGACCCCGGCCGCCGCTGGGACCAGCCGGTGCCGCTGGTCGACGTGCTGCGCGCCGCCTCCTCCGAGGTGGAGTCGTACGAGCGCATCGAGCTCTCCGGCGTCCCCGACGCCGAGATCCACGGCCGGGCCGTCACCGACCTCGTGCACCTGCTGGCCGAGCTGCTGGAGAACGCCACCACGTTCTCCTCGCCCCAGACCAAGGTGCGGGTCACCGCGACCCGGCTGCCCGACGGCCGCGTCATGGTCGAGATCCACGACAAGGGCATCGGCCTCACCGCCGAGGACTTCGCCGACATCAACCACAAGCTGGCCAACCCGCCGACCGTGGACGCCGCGGTCTCCCAGCGCATGGGCCTGTTCGTGGTCGGCCGGCTCGCCGACCGGCACGGCATCCGGGTCCAGCTGCGCCCCTCGGGCGAGCAGGCCGGGACCACCTCGCTGGTCATGCTCCCGGACCCCATCACCCACGGTGGCGGTGGCGAATCCCAGGACGGGCCCGACGACTTCACCGTCTCCTCGATCATCCCCGAGCAGCAGAACGCCTTCGAACCGGCGCCGCAGCACGGCCAGATGCGTACGGCGGCGGAGCTCGGCTTCGACGACTCGCGCTACGAGGTCCCGGCGGACCCGAGCCAGCTGGACCCGGTCAACCGTTCGCTGATGCGCGAGGAGCGCAGGGCGGCCCTGGAGGCCCAGACCGGCCCCGGCGGCGCCCCGGAGCAGCAGGGCTACGGCCAGGACCCGTACGCGCCGCAGGAGCCGTACACCGGGCAGGACCAGTACGCCGGGCAGCAGCAGGGTTACGCACCGGAGTCCTACGGCCAGGACCCGTACGGCCAGGACACCGGCCAGCAGGCCCAGGCCCCGTACGCCGGCTCCTACGAGCAGCAGCAGTACGGCACCGAGGACGGCTACCCCCAGCAGCAGAACGGGGCGGAACCGCAGGCTCAGGGGAACTACGCGGAAGCGGCATATGCCGCTCCGGAGAACCCCCAGGACGCGTACGCCACCGAGGGGTACGCTGCCCCGGCGGACCGGTCCCACCAGGACGACTGGCCTGTTCAGAGCGGTTCGCAGAACACTTTCGAGCCGGTTCCGCAGCCGGAGCCGGAATCCGTTCCGAGCGCTCCCGCCCCGGCGCAGGAGCGCGTAGGCTTCGACCGTCCGGGAGCCACCACCCCGAACGTCGGCCACGAGCTGACCGAGGCCGGTCTTCCGCGCCGCGGTGGTGCGCAGCACTGGCAGCCGGGCGGCGGCGAACGGCCCGCTCCGGTTCCGCAGCGCCTGCCGCAGCGGGAACCGCGGCAGGCCCCGCAGACGGACGGGGACGGCACCGACGACTGGCGCTCGACGAACGACGAGCGCTGGGAGCGGGCCGAAAAGCTCCGTGAGCCGAAGGCGGGCGGAATCACCCCCTCCGGTCTCCCCCGGCGCGTGCCCAAGGCCAACCTGGTCGAGGGCACGGCGGAGCAGACCCAGCAGGGCGGCCCACAGGTCTCCCGCGCCCCCGAGGACGTCCGCGGCAGGTTGAGCAACCTGCGGCGGGGAGTCCTGAGGGGACGCAGCGCGGGGTCGGACACCAGTACCACCTACAACCAGGAGCGTTAGTGTGAGCCCGATGAGCCAGGCGGCGCAGAATCTCAACTGGTTGATCACCAACTTCGTGGACAACACCCCCGGGGTGTCGCACACGGTGGTGGTCTCCGCCGACGGACTCCTGCTGGCCATGTCCGAAGGATTCCCGCGCGACCGCGCCGACCAGCTGGCGGCCGTCGCCTCCGGTCTGACGTCGCTGACCGCGGGCGCCTCCCGGATCTTCGAGGGCGGGGCGGTGAACCAGACCGTTGTGGAGATGGAGAGGGGATTTCTCTTCATCATGTCCATCTCGGACGGGTCCTCCCTCGCCGTTCTCGCCCACCCGGACGCCGATATCGGTCTGGTCGGGTACGAAATGGCACTTCTGGTCGACCGCGCGGGCAGTGTCCTGACCCCGGATCTCCGCGCCGAACTTCAGGGAAGTCTTCTCAACTAGGAGAGAGACAGTGCGTTTCGCGCCACCGCGCCATAAGGTGCGGTGGCGCGGCCCCACTGGGATCGGCGACCGGCAGTCGGAGGAGGAAACGTGGCAGCACCCACAGGCGGACACCCATACGAGGGTGAGCAGAGGGTTCCGGGTGAGCACGGTGACAACCGTTTCGGCTTCCCCGCCGCATCCGGCGGTCAGGGCCCGGGGCACCCTTATCAGCCATACCAGCAGCCTCAGCAGCACCAGGGCGGCCATGGCGCGCAGGGGTCCGAGTGGCCCCCGCAGCAGCCTGGGTCGGCATGGCCCCAGCAACAGCAGCCGCAGCAGCCCCGGGCGCAGCAGCCGCAGCAGCGGCGGGCTCCCGAGCCCGCCAAGCCCGCCGCGCACAATCCGCTGGTCCGTCCGTACGCCATGACCGGCGGCCGGACCCGGCCGCGGTACCAGCTCGCCATCGAGGCGCTGGTCAGCACCACGGCCGATCCGTCCCGGCTGCAAGGGCAGTTGCCCGAGCACCAGCGGATCTGCCGGCTCTGCATCGAGATCAAGTCGGTCGCCGAGGTTTCGGCCCTTCTCTCGATCCCCCTCGGCGTTGCCCGAATCCTCGTCGCCGACCTGGCCGAGGCCGGACTCGTCGCTATCCATCAGCCCGGCGGCGACGAGGCCGCCGGCGGCCAGCCAGATGTGACACTGCTCGAAAGGGTGCTCAGTGGACTTCGCAAGCTCTAGCGGCGGAGCGGCCCGCTCCACTACCTCGGCGAAGATCGTGGTGGCAGGGGGCTTCGGCGTGGGTAAGACCACGTTTGTCGGTGCCGTTTCGGAGATCAACCCGCTGCGCACCGAAGCCGTGATGACGTCCGCGTCCGCGGGCATCGACGATCTGACCCACACCGGGGACAAGACCACCACGACGGTGGCCATGGACTTCGGCCGCATCACGCTCGACCAGGACCTGATCCTGTACCTCTTCGGCACACCCGGCCAGGACCGCTTCTGGTTCATGTGGGACGACCTGGTCCGCGGCGCCATCGGCGCCGTCGTCCTCGTCGACACCCGCCGCCTCGCCGACTGCTTCCCCGCCGTCGACTACTTCGAGAACAGCGGCCTCCCCTTCGTCATCGCCCTCAACGGCTTCGACGGACACCAGCCCTACACCCCCGACGAGGTGCGTGAGGCACTCCAGATCGGGCCGGACACCCCGATCCTGACGACGGACGCCCGCCACCGCGCCGACGCCAAGAGCGCGCTCATCACGCTGGTCGAGCACGCCCTGATGGCGCGCCTGCGCTAGCGGCTCCCCGCGTACGAGAAGGGCCCCGCACTCCTGAGGAGTGCGGGGCCCTTCTCGTACGGGCTGTGCGGGCGGGTCAGCCCTGCCAGCTGTGCGGGGCGCGGAAGCCCGGCGTGCGCTCCAGACGGCGCCAGCCGGCCGTGTCGCGGCCCCGGTGGGCGGGGGCGGGCGGCTGGGCGGCGGCACGGGCCATCAGGACGGCGGTGATGGCCGCCAGCTCCTCGGGGTCGGCGTGACCCTTCTCGACGCGCAGGACGGACTCGGCGGAAGTCAGGCTCATGGTGGGGTGTCTCCGTCTTCTCGGCAGGGTGTCGTGGACCGTGCGGCGGACCGTGCCGCTGCTCGGGTGCGACTACTGCGGGGGGTTGCCGTGCTTGCGGGACGGCAGGTCGGCGTGCTTGTTGCGGAGCATCGCGAGCGAGGCGATGAGCACCTCGCGGGTCTCGGTGGGGTCGATGACGTCGTCGACGAGGCCGCGCTCGGCCGCGTAGTACGGGTGCATCAGCTCGGCCTTGTACTCCTTGACCATGCGGGCGCGCATGGCCTCGGGGTCCTCGGCGTCCGCGATCTGTCGGCGGAAGATGACGTTGGCGGCACCCTCGGCGCCCATCACCGCGATCTCGTTGGTGGGCCAGGCGTAGGTGAGGTCGGCCCCGATGGACTGGCTGTCCATGACGATGTACGCGCCTCCGTAGGCCTTCCGCAGGATCAGCGAGATCCTGGGCACGGTGGCGTTGCAGTAGGCGTACAGCAGCTTGGCGCCGTGCCGGATGATCCCACCGTGCTCCTGGTCGACGCCGGGCAGGAAGCCGGGGACGTCCAGAAGGGTGATGATCGGGATGTTGAAGGCGTCACACATCTGGACGAACCGTGCGGCCTTCTCGGACGCCTCGATGTCCAGCACCCCGGCCAGCGCCTGCGGCTGGTTGGCGACGATGCCGACGACCTGACCGTCCAGGCGGGCCATCGCACAGATGATGTTGCGGGCCCAGCGCTCGTGGATCTCCAGGTAGTCGCCGTCGTCGACGAGCTCCTCGATCACCTGGTGCATGTCGTACGGGCGGTTGCCGTCGGCCGGGACCAGGTCGAGCAGGGCCTCGCTGCGCCGGTCGGCCGGGTCGTCGCTCTCGACGGTCGGCGGGTTCTCGCGGTTGTTGGAGGGCAGCATCCCGATGAGGTAGCGGACCTCGGCGATGCAGGTCTCCTCGTCGTCGTACGCGAAGTGCGCCACGCCGCTCGTCTCGGCGTGCACGTCCGCGCCGCCGAGGCCGTTCTGGGTGATCTCCTCGCCGGTGACCGCCTTCACGACGTCCGGTCCGGTGATGAACATCTGCGAGGTCTCGCGGACCATGAAGACGAAGTCGGTGAGCGCCGGGCTGTAGGCCGCGCCGCCCGCGCACGGGCCGAGCATCACGCTGATCTGCGGGATGACACCCGAGGCGCGCGTGTTGCGCTGGAAGATGCCGCCGTACCCGGCGAGGGCCGAGACGCCCTCCTGGATACGGGCTCCGGCGCCGTCGTTCAGCGACACCAGCGGGGCACCGGCCGAGATGGCCATGTCCATGATCTTGTGGATCTTCGTGGCGTGGGCCTCGCCCAGCGCCCCGCCGAAGATCCGGAAGTCGTGCGCGTAGACGAAGACCGTACGGCCCTCGACCGTGCCCCAGCCGGTGATGACACCGTCCGTGTAGGGCTTCTTGGCCTCCAGGCCGAACCCGGTCGCCCGGTGCCGGCGGAGCTGCTCGACCTCCTTGAACGAGCCCGGGTCGAGCAGCAGCTCGATGCGCTCGCGCGCGGTCAGCTTGCCCTTGGCGTGCTGCGCCTCGGTGGCGCGCTCGCTGGGGCCGCGCCGGGCCTGCTCGCGCAGGGCCAGGAGTTCGGCCACCCGGCCACGCGTGTCGCTCGGCTCACCCTGGGTTTCGTCCACAACGGTCATGCATCGACCCTACGAACCCCGACCCAGAAATCGTGCCGTCGACTCCGTACAGTCTCCTGCCCGGTTTCGTGGTGGGTGTGAACAGAACCGCCCCCACGGGCAGCCGATCCACCAGCCGAATGCCGCCCCGCGCTGTGAGAACCCTACAAAGACGCGGTGTGCCGTGGGACACAGGGCACTGAGGGGGCCCGCAGGCCCCCTCAGTATGGAGCAGCACCGTTCCCCTGATGTGCACCGCGCCGCGACCGCTGTTCGCCCGGTGTTCAACCCCCGCAGTGGAAGCGGGCGTTGCCCCAGTCGGCGTGGTCGTTGCCGTTGCCGTCACCGCCGTCGTCGACGACGAGTTCGACGTACCGCGCTCCGGTGACGTCGGCGGTGAGCTTCCAGGCCGGATCGGCGGCCCCCAGCACCGGCGAGGTCACCTTCCCCGCCCCGTCGGCGGTGACGGAGAACCGCACGCTGCCGCGCGTGGTCTGGACGTCGTCGACCCCGACCTCGGCGGTGAAGGAGGTGCACCGCCCGCCCAGGTGGTAGCGGATCATCGCCGGGGCGTGGGTGCCGAGCCCCTTGGCGTACACGACCCCGCCGATCGTCAACGGGCTGCCGTCGCCCGTCCCGGTCTCCCCGTTCGACTGGTCGCGCTCCACGGGCCCCCAGCCGTTCCGGGAGTCCGTCCAGTCCAGGTCGCCGGCCCAGGTGTCCTCGGTGGGCGGGGGCGGCAGGGTCCGTACGGAGGCCCGTGCGCCGAGCGTGCGCGGGGCGCCTCCCACGGCGTACGTGGCCTCCGCGCCGAGCTGGTACGTGGCGTACGGGGCGTCGACCGGCGGGGTGACCCGCCAGCTGCCGGTGACCTTGGCACCGGGCGCGACGGAGTCGAAGGCGACGGCCCCCGCGGGCTCGGCCTTCCACCCCTCCGGCACGGTCAGCGCCAGCTCGACCCCGGTCGCGGCGCTCGCCTCGTCGTTGCCGAAGACCGCCTTCACGGTGTTCGGAGCGCCCGGCTCCAGGGTCCCGGCGTCGGCGGCCACCGTGAGCGTCCCGCAGGAGGCTTCCTCCCCGGCGGGGGCGGGCCCGAGGTCGGTCACGGTGAAGGAGTCGAGCACGAAGTCCGCCCCCTGGGGCGCTCCGGCCCGCTTCCGCAGCCCGGTCCAGGTGTCGCCGCATCCGGCGGTGAGGGTCTGGCTGAAGTGGCCGGTGGTGCGCTGCTGCCCGATGGGGGTGGCCCGGGTCTCGGTGGAGACGGCCCTGCCTCCCGCGACCCGGTCGTAGCCGTCGACCCAGGTGTAGGCGCCCGCGTGGCTGGACTGGTAGTCGAAGGCGACCTCGTAGCGGTGGCCGTCCTTCATCGGGACGGTCCAGGGGGCGGTGCGGTAGACGAGCCCGGTGTTCTCCTCGTGGGACTTCAGGGACTCCTTCCCCCCGAGCACGTCGTCGGTCGGCTTCCCGTTCCAGCCGGACTGGGTGTACGGGGCGTTCAGCTGGGAGATGTGGGTGCGGGGGTCGGTGGAGCCGCCCGCGTCGCCCTTGAGGAAGGGCCCCCAGCCCTGGTCGACCGCCTCGAAGTCCTCGTACACCACCGTCCCGGGCCGGGTGGCGGGGGCGTTCTCCACGATCCGTACGTCATCGGCCCGGACGGTCGCCCCGGAGCCCGCCGCCGCCTCGATGCGCAGGGTGGTGCGGCCGTTCGCCGGGGCGGTGAAGTTCACCTTGGCGCGCTGGAAGTGGGTGCCGTGCCAGTCGGAGGCGGCGACGAAGTCCTCGGCCGTGGACCGCTCGACGGCGACGGACTTGCCGCCCGCGCTCAGCACCGTACGACGGGACTGGCCGGGTTCCACTTCGATGAGGGCGGAGGCGGTGTAGCGCCTGCCGGGCTTGAGGCCGGTGACGGGCTGGAAGAGCGCGGCCGTGGCGGAGCCGGAGAGGGCGGCGCTGTTGCGGCCCTGCTCGTCGGTGTGGCGGGCGGTGGTCCCGGTCTTCGTCCAGCCGGTGAGGTTACGGTCGTTGAAGCCGGGGTCCTTGAGGGGCGTGCCCTGGCCCCAGTCGGGGTCGGCTGCCCGGGGCGCCTGGCCCGGGTGGAGGACGTACGGCTGTCCGGCGGTGGCGGTGAGCGTGATCTTCCCGCTGGAGGCGGGGCGTACGGTGGCGACCTTCTCGCGCCCGTTGTCGGTCAGTTCGTAGACGGTGTACGGGCCCTTCCCCGGCACCTCCCAGGTGCTGGTGCCCCCGATCTCGCTGTAGTGGTAGAGCTTCTTCCCGCCGTCCCACGGCAGCAGGTAGTCCGTCCCGCTGAGCACCTTGCGGCCCTGCTGGTAGAAGGTCCGCTTCCCGTCCTCGACCGTGCCGCGCACGCCCCCGGTGAAGGTGATGTCGTTGCCGTCCCAGCGGGTGATCCGCTGCTGCTGGAGGTACTTGGCGGGGAGGTTCTTCTGCCAGACGGCGGCGGTGAAGGCGGTCCAGTCGGTCTCGCCGGTCCACCCCTCGAACTCTTCCAGGACGCTCTGACCGAGGACGGGATGGTTGTTCCAGATGTCCTTCTCACCGTTGCGGATGAACCGGATGATCTGCGAGTTGAGGCCCTTGTTGGTGGCCCCTCCGTAGTTCAGGTCGTTGGCCCAGTGCGACCAGAGCGAGGCGCGCTCGAACTTGTCGGACCACTCGGTGCCGACGGTCCAGCCCTGCTTCTGGACGGACTGGATCGTCTTGTCGGCGATCCAGCCGTGCGTGTAGTAGACGTCGATGTAGAGGAAGGCGAGGTTGCGGTCGGTCTCGTTGCGGAGCTGCTGGAAGCGCTGGGCGAGGTCGCCGCTGTTGAGGTCGCGGCGCTGGTCCATGTAGTAGCTCTGGTTGAGCCAGTTCCAGCCGGGCTTCGTCCTGTCGACGAGCTGCTCGCTGAAGGCGTTGGCCTCCGGGTAGGACTCGGTGGCGTTGACGTGGACGCCGAAGGTGGCACCCCACTTCCTGCCCTGCTTGAGAAGGGTGTTGAGGTCCTTCAGCCCGCCGGCCCGCTTGTTGTAGTTGCCGCCGTAGTCGGGGTGGGCGGAGTCGTGACCCTCGGAGCCGTACCCCTTGAGGACGGCGAGCTGGCCGAGGCCGTCGGTGGCCCGCGAGATCCGCTTGACGTCGTCGAGGGTGCGCAGGAAGGGGTGGGTGGCCTGGCTGGCGAAGTTGAACGGGATGTGGGTGATGACCCGGTTCGCGGTCTCCTCGCTGCCGGGGGCGGTGATGCCGATGGAGCGGAAGGCGATGGCCCCGTCCTGCCAGTCGACGGCCTTGTCGCCGTTGGCGTCGGGGGTGACGACGACCTTGGCCCAGGGCAGGTTCTCGCCGCTCTCCGGCTTCGGGGCACCCTCGCCCCGGTAGGTCCACTGGCCCGAGTCGACGCCGACCCGGACGCTTCCGTCGGCCTCGGTGCGGGCCTGGTGCCAGAAGCGGGCGTCGTCGCCGCCGGTTCGGCCGGAGGGCTTGTCGTAGGAGGAGTTGGACTCGACGGCGGCGGCGAGCGAGTCGGTGTTGAGGAGGGCGTAGGTGGCGCCGAGGGGCGCGGGGTCGGGCTTGGTGGCCCCCGTAACCTTCGTGAAGACGTCGGCGGTACGGGTGGAGTCCGGGTCCAGCGTCGTGAACGCGGTGGCGGCGCCGGGTTCGGTGGAGCCGACGGAGATCAGGTCGTGCCCGGGGATGTCGATGGTCCCCACCCGGAACGCGGCGGTGTCGCGGACGGCGGTCACCCTGAAGGTGGTGGTCCGGCCGGAGACGGTGAGCGAGGCGTCGATCTCGACGCCGGGGAGGCCGGTGAAGGCGAGGGTGTAGCGGGCGGAGGAACCGTTCACCTTGGGCGCGGCCTTGAGCTTCACCGGGTGGGCGGTGCCGTTGAGGGTGACGGCGGTGACCGGCCGCGTACTGCCGAGGAGCCGCTTGCCACTGGCCCGGTCGGTGTACGAGAGGACGCGCGGGAAGTCGTCGGCCACGGCGACGGTGAGGTGGGCGGAGCCGATGGTGGCGGAGCCGCCGGCCCCGGGGGCTGCCTCGGCGGCCGGTGCGGCGGAGGGCGGATCGGCGGCTGCGGCGGGGAGGGCCGTCCCCACGAGCGCCAGGACGGCGGCTGAAGCGACGGCGACCGGGCCGGCGGAGGGGAATCTTGGCGACATGGCCCCTGAGTAGCCCCCGTGTCAGGACACCGTCAACGAATACCGGGGCCGGGGGCTGCCTCCGTCCAACAACCGTGGTCGGTTAGTCCAAGTGGGCCGGGGACAGCTTCCAGAGGCCGCCCGTTCACCTCTTGGCCGAAGCCACCCCCGTACGACCGGATCCACCCCCGTACGACCGGATCCACCCCCGTACGACCGGATCCACCTCCGTACGACCGGAGCCACCCCCGTACGGTCACGGTTCGCACCCGCTCGGTTCCGGCAAGTACCGCTTCCGGGCGTCGAGTTGTGAAGACTCCGCATTTTTGAGAGCGCTCTCAGCCACAAGTGTTGACGCTTGCCCCGGCCCTGGCGAGAGTGGTGCGCACCCGCAGACACCCCCACTGTCCGGCCCCTCCCCCACCCCACCCCCACGACCCGTCTGCGGCCCCCACACACTCGGGAGTTCCCTCGTGATTTCGCGCAGAATGTTCCTGACCGGCGCCGTCGCCACGGCCACCGCCCTGACGTACCCCGCCTGGGGCACCGCCCTCAGCCCGCGCGCCTCGGCAGCGCCCGCGACCTGTGAACTGGCCCTGGAGAACAAGTCGTTGCCGGGCACGGTGCACGCGTACGTCACCGGCCACGAGCTGGGCACCGACCGCTGGGTGCTGCTCCGGCCGAACGGTGAGGTCTACCGCCCCGAATCCCCCGGCGCCCCGCAGACCCCGCTCCCGGTGGACTGCGCGATCCCGCTCAACAGCGCGGGCGCGGCCCCGGTGGTGCTGACGCTGCCGCAGATGTACGGGGCGCGGGTCTACTTCGTCCGCGACGACAAGCTGGACTTCTTCCTCAACCCCGGCCCCTCCCTGGTGGAGCCCGCCTTCGCGACGCCCACGGACCCGAACTACGGGCGGACCTGGGCGTTCGCCGAGTTCACCTTCAACACCGAGCAGCTGTACTCCAACATCAGTTACGTGGACCTGATCACCGCGCTCCCGATCGGCATCACACTGGAGGGCGACGGCACCCATGTCGTGGCCCCGCACCCCGAGGACGCGGCGGAGCGGATCGCGGCGGACCTCACCGCGCAGGCCGCCGCCGACGGGCAGCCCTGGGACCGGCTGATCACCCGGGGCGACGACGGCAACGTCCTTCGGGTCGTCTCGCCGCAGAACATCATGGCCCCGTACTTCGACCGGCCCGCCGAGATGCCGTTCCGGGGTCTGTTCGAGGCGCAGATCGACGAGGTGTGGGGGAAGTACCGCTCCGAGGACCTGCGCATCGACCTCCAGGGCGGCCGGGGCACGCTGGCGGGGCGGGTGAGCGGGGACGTCCTCACCTTCGAGGGCGGCCCCACCTTCACCAAGCCGGAGACGAAGGACATCTTCACCTGCAACCACGGGCCGTTCACCAACAACCCGGGCGACTCCGACGACAAGAAGGCGATCCTGGCCCGGCTGGCGGCGGGCTTCAACCGGTCGATCATGCTGAGCCACCCGAGCCAGCCGAACGGCACGACGGTGGCGGACTACTACCGGACCCCGGTGACCAACCACTGGTCCCGCGTGGTCCACGCCAACAGCCCGATCGGCTACGCGTTCCCGTACGACGACGTCCGCCCGGACGGCGAGCCCGATGTCTCGGGCGCGGCACACGACGGGAACCCGCGGCGCTTCACGGTGAGCGTGGGGGCCTGACGTCAGCACGGAGAGTGCCCCTGTCGGCTGTGGCCGGCAGGGGCACTCCCCATCGGGGGCTGCTCCAGATCGAGGGCCGGGAGGCCATGGACCCGGGCACCGCGTGCCAGATGTTGAAACTTGAACAAGATAGGGCTACAGTCAATCTCGTTGAAGCTTAAACAACATCCGCAGCGCATCCCGAGGAGGAGCCATGGCTCTGTTCACCCGCAAGTCGTCCGCCGCCCCGACCACCGTCGCCGAGGCCCCCTCGGTGGACCCGGCCCTGGCCGCCCTGACCGGCGCGTACACCATCGACCCGGCCCACAGCAGCATCGGCTTCACGGTGCGGCACGCCATGGTCACCAATGTGCGCGGCTCCTTCGGCGAGCACGAGGGCACCCTG
Source organism: Streptomyces sp. NPDC059452 (assembly GCF_042750035.1). Classification (NCBI taxonomy): domain Bacteria; kingdom Bacillati; phylum Actinomycetota; class Actinomycetes; order Kitasatosporales; family Streptomycetaceae; genus Streptomyces; species Streptomyces sp. NPDC059452. Next base: position 66,449 of record NZ_JBHYVE010000008.1, on the reverse strand, counting down.
ACCCTGGACGGCACCGACCCGGCGAACTCCTCCGCCGCCATCGATGTGAAGATCGGCAGCATCGACACCGGCATCGCCGACCGCGACGGCCACCTGGTCAGCGGCGACTTCTTCGACGCCGAGCAGTTCCCCCTGATGACGTTCCGCTCGACGCGGGCCGAGCAGCTGGGCGGCGACGCGTACCGGATCACCGGCGACCTGACCATCAAGGACGTCACGCGCCCGCTCTCCATCGACCTGGAGTTCAACGGCTCCGCCACCGACGTCTACGGCAACGAGCGCGTCGGCTTCGAGGGCAGCGCGGACATCCTGCGCTCCGACTGGGGCCTGACCTGGAACGCGGCGCTGGAGACCGGCGGGGTCATGGTCAGCGACAAGGTCAAGCTGACCTTCGACATCTCCGCGATCAAGGCCGCGGCACCGCAGGAGTGACACGGACGACAGCGCGCCCCGCACCCGTGAGATCCGGGTACGGGGCGCGCTGTCGTATGTGCCGTACGGGTGTTACTTCTTGACCTTCTCCGCGAAGAGCGGGACGACCTTCTCCAGGGCGTACGAGACGGAGAGTACGGAGTCCGTGGCGAACGCCTGCGCGATGTCCTGGTCCTCGAAGATCAGGGCGTTGCCGGCCTTGACCGACGGGACCGCCTTGTAGAGCGGGTCGTTGCTGATGTCCGTGGCGGGGATGCCGATCGGGGTCATCACCGTGAGGTCGGCGTCCAGGAGTTCGAGGTTCTCCTTGGAGATGGAGACGGAGAAGCCCCCGTCGGCCTTGGCCTCGACGGCCGGACTGTTCGTGAAGCCGAGGCGCTCGACGAAGTCGACCCGGCCGGTGCCGCCGACGTACGCGCCGTACCCCTCGGAGGTGCGCGAGCCGAGCACGATGGTGGCGTCCTTGAACTCGGGGTGCGCCTTCGCGGCGGCCTCGAACTTCTTCTCGGTCTCCGCGATCAGCTCCTTGCCCTTCTCGGGCACGCCCATCGCGGCGGCGATCATCGTGGTCTGCTGCTCCCACGAGATCCTGTACTGGTCGCCGTCCTTGGGCACGCCGACGGTCGGGGCGATCTTCTTCAGGGTGTCGTAGCGGGTCTGGTCGCCGCTGGACTTGGTGTCCAGGATCAGGTCCGGCTGGAGGGAGGCGATCTTCTCGAACTCCGGCTCCATCGTGCCGATCAGCTCGGGGGCCTTGTCGTACATGCCCTTGGCCCAGGGGCCGACGCCCTCGCCACCGAACGGCAGCCAGTCGCTCGCGCCGACCGGCTGGCCGCCGAGCGCGAGCACGGTCTCGGCGTCGCCCCAGCCGAGCGCGACGATGCGCTTGGGCTGCTTGTCGACGGTGACCTCGCCGAACTTCGTCGCGACCTTGGCAGGGAAGGCGCCCGCGGAGGCGCCGTCGGAGGCGGAGGGGGAGGCAGAAGCGGAGGAGTCGTCGTCCGACGCACCGCAGGCGGAGACGCCGACGAGGAGGGCGGCGACGGCACCGGCCATCAGGACGGGGGTGCGGCGGGGGCGCCGGGAAGCGGAAGCGTTCATACCCATGAGGTTAGCCTCACCTAATGACAACGGTGCCATCGGGTTGACCCGTCCGGTTCCCCGCCGTTCTGGTGCCGTTCTGTACGTTTTACTCGGCTTTACTCCGTACGTCTTACTCGGCTTTACGCGGCCGGGTTCTTCACATGGTGGCGTCCCAGCGGCACCACCATCGGGGTGGCCGACGCCGGGTCCTCGATCACCGAGCAGCGCATCCCGAAGACCTCGCCGACCAGCGCCTCCGTCACGATGTCGACGGGCCGCCCCTCCGCCAGGATCCGCCCGTCCTTCATGGCGATCATGTGGTCCGCGTACCGGCAGGCCAGGTTCAGATCGTGCAGGACGGCCACCATCGTGACGCTGCGCTCCCGGTTGAGGTCGGTGAGCAGGTCCAGGACGTCGAGCTGGTGGCTGGCATCCAGGTACGTCGTCGGCTCGTCCAGCAGCAGGATGTCCGTCCGCTGTGCCAGCGCCATCGCGATCCACACCCGCTGCCGCTGACCGCCCGAGAGCTCGTCCACCGGCCGGTCGGCCAGCTCCAGGACATCGGTGGAGAGCAGCGCCTGCGCGACCGCCTCGTCGTCCTCGGAGCTCCAGCGGCGGAACCAGCCCTGGTGCGGGTAGCGGCCGCGGCCGACCAGGTCGGAGACGGTGATGCCCTCCGGGGCGGTGGGGCTCTGCGGGAGGATGCCCAGGACCGAGGCGACCTCCTTGGTCGGCATCTCCTGGATGGACCGGCCGTTCAGGAGCACTGCCCCGGCGGAGGGCGCGAGCAGCCGGGCCATCGACCGCAGCAGGGTCGACTTGCCGCAGGCGTTGGGCCCGACGATGACGGTGATCCGTCCGGGCGGGACGGTCACGCTGAGGTCGCGGACGATCTCCCGCTCGCCGTAGCCGAGCCGGACGTCCCGGGCTTCAAGAGTGTGATCGGCCACGACCGGGCCACGCCTTTCGCTGTCGTCCTGCGTCTCGTCGTTCATGTTGTTCTTGTTGCTCTTGTTGTTCTCGTCGTTCTTCTCGCTCTTCTCGCTCTTCTCGTACGCCGTCATCTCATCCCCTCATCCCCTCATCCCCCACTGCCCACGCGGTTGGCGCGGGCCAGGAGCAGGAGCAGGTACGGGGCGCCGATGATGCTGGTGACCACGCCCACCGGCAGCTGGACGGAGGGCAGCATGTGCTGGGCCGCGAAGTCGGCGACCAGGACCAGCAGGGCCCCGGTCAGGGCCGCCTGGGGCAGCGCCGCACCCCGGCCCGGGACCAGTCGGCGGGCGATCGGCGCAGCGACGAAGGCCACGAACCCGACGGGCCCGGCCGCCGCCGTGGCGACCCCCGCGAGGGCCGTGGCGCACCCGAGCAGGGCGAGCCGGCTCGGCTCCACCCGCGTACCGAGTCCGGCGGCGGCGTCGTCCCCGAGCTGGAGCGGGCGCAGGGCGTGCGCGGCGAGGGCGGTGAGCGGGACGAGCAGGGCGAACGCCCCGAGCATCGGCCAGAACTGGCCCCAGGAGCGGCCGTTGAGGCTGCCGGCCAGCCAGCGCAGGGCCTCCTGTGCGTCGGCGACGTTGGAGCGGGCCATCACGTACCAGACGACGCTGGAGAGCCCCATGCCGACGCCGATCCCGACGAGGACGAGCCGCTGCCCGGCGACGCCTTGCCGCCACGCGAGCAGGTAGATGGCGATTCCGGCGGCCATCGATCCGGCCAGGGCACTCGCGGAGAGGGCGAGCCCGCTGACCTGGAAGAGGAGTGCGGCGGTGACGGCGACGGCGCTGGCTCCGGCGCTGATGCCGATCAGGTCGGGGCTGGCCAGGGGGTTGCGCAGCACGGTCTGGAAGACGCCTCCGGAGAGGCCGAACGCGGCACCGACGAGGACGGCGAGGAGGGCGCGGGGCAGCCGGAGCTCCAGGACGACGAACTGCGAGCCGCCGTCGCCGCCTCCGAGGAGGGTGTCGACGACCTTCCCGATCGGCATGACCATGTCGCCGACGCTGAGCGAGAGGCCGAACACCGCGACCGCGGCGACGAGGAGGACGGCCGCGACGGTGACGGACCGCCGGCGCCCCCGTCCCCGTACGGCGGAAACCTGCCGTACAGCGGCGGCGAGCCGGTCCTTCTCCGTGTCCGTGTCCACAGCCGTGACGGGTCCCGGGCTCACAGTTCCACCAGCTTCCTGCGCCGGACCAGCCAGATGAAGGGGATGCAGCCGATCGCGGCGGTGATCACACCGACCTGCACCTCGCCGGGCGGGGCGATCACCCGGCCGACGATGTCGGCGACGAGCAGCATGATCGGGGCGAGGACCATGCTGTACGGGAGCACCCAGCGGTAGTCGGGCCCGGTGATGAGGCGGGCGGCGTGCGGTACGGCGAGGCCGACGAAGCCGATGGGCCCGGCGACGACGGTGGCGGCGCCGCAGAGCACCACCACGGCGAGGGCCGAGATCATCCGGGCCCTCCCGACCCGCTGGCCGAGGCCCCGCGCGAGGTCGTCGCCGAGGGAGAGGGCGTTGAGCTGCGGCCCGAGCGAGAGGGCGAATACGGCCCCGACGAGGATGAACGGGGAGACCTGCCAGAGCACCTCGGAGCTGCGGGCGGTCAGCGCCCCGAGCTGCCAGAACCGGAACTGGTCGTAGCTCTCCCGGTCCTGGAGCAGGATCGCGCTGGTGATCGAGGTGAGGACGGCGGCGGTCGCGGCCCCGGCGAGGGCCAGCTTCACGGGCGTCGCCCCCTCCCGCCCGAGCGAGCCGACCCCGTAGACGAGGAGGGCGGCGAGCAGGGCGCCCAGGAAGCCGAACCAGATGAACTGGGTGGCGACGGTGAAGCCGAGCAGCGTGATCGAGCAGACGACGGCCACGGACGCGCCCGCGTTGATGCCGAGGAGCTGGGGGTCGGCGAGGGGGTTACGGGCGACGCCCTGCATGACGGTCCCCGCGAGCCCGAGCGCCGCCCCGGCGAGCAGCCCGGCGACGGTACGCGGGATACGGACCTCCTGGATGACGAGCTGGCCCTTGACGGTGAGGTCGGGGTCGAAGACACCGGGCAGCACATCGCGGAACGGCACGTCCCCGGAGCCGATGGCGAGGCTCGCGACGACGGCGAGCACGAGCACCCCGAGGGCCGCCACGAGCCCGAGGGCGAGGACGGGCCTGCTGCGCCTGGGCTGCGCCTTCTTCTTCTCGCTCGCGGTCCCCCGCGCGCCCAGGACGGTGGAGCCGCTCACGGCCCTGCCACCGGGGCGGCGGCGGCCGGAATGCGGTTGTGCACTGTTGTCTCACCCTTGCTCATCGGCTGCTCATCGGCGTGTTCGGGCAGGGACGCCCCTGTCCACGGCGTTCGGACAGGGCACCCCTTGCCATCCACGCAGGGGTCGGGCAGGCCCGGAACGTAGCCGTCCGCAACCGGTCCACCCCGGCCGGGGAACACAAGGGGGCCCAAAGTAAGGTCACCCTAACAGCGCCCGCCCGACCGCGCGCCGCCGCACCCCCACGAGCCACGGAGCCCTTCCCTTGTCGTACGCCGCCGATTCCCTGTCGTACGCCGTCGGCACCGCCGCCCCCACCTCCGGCCCGCTGGCCGGGGCCGTGCCCCTGGGCTCGGCGGACGAGCTGCGCGAGATTCTGGGCACCCCGCACCCCATCGTCATCGACAAGGTCCACGACCGGCTCACCGACGACGATCTGGCCCTGCTGGCCCGCTCCCCGTTCTGCGCGCTCTCCACCTCCGACGCGTCCGGCACCTGCGACGTCACCCCGCGCGGCGACGGCCCCGGCTTCACCCACGTCCTGGACCCCGGCACCCTCGCGCTCCCCGACCGCCCGGGCAACCGCCGCGCGGACAGCTTCCACAACATCCTGTCCAACCCGCACGTGGGCCTCCTCTACCTGATACCCGGCGCGATGGACGTCCTGCGCGTCAACGGCCGCGCCCGCATCCTCACGGACGCCCCGTTCTTCGACGCGATGACGGTGAAGGGCCGGCGCCCGAAACTCGCTCTGCTCGTCGAGATCGACGAGATCTTCCGCCACTGCCCGAACGCGCTGCGCCGGTCGGGGGTGTGGGCTCCGGAGACGTGGGCGGGGGCGTAGCCGATACGCGGTGACCTCGGAGGAGTCCGCTCGACTCCCCTCGGAACTTATTCCGTTTCACGCGCTGCGACTGATTCACCGACGTACCCTGTAGACGCAAGAGGCGTTCCCCGGAGCTGACTTCCGGGGAACGCCTCTTGTATTCATGGCGTCAACCGTGACACCGTCACCGACTTCTCAACAGTTGTTTATGCCATCGAAGCGGCGCGGCTGGATGGCGACCTTGGAGGTGGCGCGATCGCCCGGGTTGAGCGTATGACAGGGGCCGTCCGCGCCGAATGCCCAGACGATCTTCACGCGCACGCGGTAGCTGCAGTCGTTACGGGCGTGGCCGGTCTGCGTGATCGTGCCCTTGGTGACCCAGCCGGCGACGCAGGTGGGCGCCGTACCAGTGGCGCCGACAGTAGCGGCGGCCGCCGGGGCGGCGCCGACGGTGGCCGTGAGAGCCGCCGCGGAGAGCATTACCGCCGCCGTGCGTCTGAGGGTGGTTGAGGTACGCAAAAGAATTCCCCTTTTGCGTGGGAACCAACAAATCGCTCCGCCGGAGATCTGGTCGGGCCATCTCCCGGGAGCGCGGTCGATTGGAAGCTTCACCCAAGGTCGATTGACATTCAAGAGCCTTTCTTTACAGGCGAGTTGAAGTCATGGCCGAATCATGAGGGAGTCCGGGAAAAGGAGGGATATCTTCCATTCACCCCTGATCTCATCCAGCCAGGATGTTTGCTTCTCGCGGACACCCTCCCCACCCGGATTCCGGCCCGATAAGGCTCCCCGCCTGGCGCGAAGCGACCGGGCCACCTCCGGGTCAAATGTGACCAGGGTCACTCCGCACCCATGAACCGAAAGCGTCGGCCGTTACGACGAAGGGGTGTGATGAGAGAGCCGCACGACGCGGATACCGAAGCGGACCTCGCGGCGGCTGTCGCCGAGGGGGACCGTGACGCCTTCAGGCTGCTCTACCGTCACTACGCCCCTTGGCTGACCGCCCGACTGCGCCACCGCTGCGCGGACGACTCCCTGCTCGACGACATCGTGCAGGAGACGTTTCTCGACCTGTGGCGCACCTGTGCCGCCGGGCGGCAGCAGCAGGTCGCGGATATGAGCGGCTGGTTGTGGCGCATCGCCTCCCGGCGGCTCGCGGACCAGGCTCGCGCGAGTGGTGCCCGCTCGCGGCTCCAGCAGGCGCTGCGACGGCTGCGTACACCCGTCGAACCGTCGGCCGAGGAGAGGGCGCTTGCCGACGGCAGGCACGGTGATCTGGCGGATGCGCTGGCCCGGCTCCCCGTGGATCTCCGGCACGTCATGCAGGCGACGGTGGTCGACGGCCTGACCGTTCGGCAGGCCGCGAATGTCCTCGGAGTGCCGCCCGGCACAGTGAAGACGCGCGCCATGCGCGCCCGCACGTTACTGAAGCAGGAACTCGAGGGGCCCGCGGTCGCGGCCCGGCCGGAGAGGAGGGAAAGGTGACGCAGCGGAGATCGCCGCAGGAGAGTACCGACCACCCCGCACCTGACCACCACACACCTGACGCGCTGCTGCGCGGCTATGCGCGCGGAGAGACGGCGCCACACGCCCTGCACGCCGTCGAGTCGCACCTCGACCACTGTCCGCTCTGCCGCTCCCGGCTGTCCGCCCACACCGACCCGCAGATCCTGGACGACGGCTGGGAGCGCCTCGACGTGGCGATCGACGCGCCCGTACCCGGCAGGGGGGAGCGGCTGTTGCTCCGGTTCGGGATGCCGGACCATGTGGCGCGGCTGGTCGCGGCGACTCCGGCACTGCGTGCGTCCTGGGTGAGTGCCGCCGCCCTCACGTTGCTGCTTGCCGCGCTGCTCTCGCGCCTCGCCGAGTCGGCCGCGACGCCGGTGCTCTTCCTCGGTCTCGCACCGCTGCTGCCCGTGGCCGGAGTGGCCGTCTCCTACGGCCGACGCTGGGATCCCGCGCACGAGATGGGCCTGGTGGCGCCCATGCGGGCCTTCCGGCTCGTACTGCTGCGCACCGTGGTCGTCCTCGGCACCTGCATCGCCCTGACGGGCGCTGCCAGCCTGACCCTGCCCGGGGTCGGGCTCACCGCCTTCGGGTGGCTGCTGCCCGGCTGTGCGCTCACCGCCGTGAGCCTCGCGCTGGCGACATGTATGGACTCCACGACGGCGGCCGGGGTGGCCGGGGCCTGCTGGCTCGCGGTCCTCGTCGCCACCCACCACTCGCACGCCGTCTTCAGCGCGACGGGACAGACCGCCTCGGCCGCGGTGCTCGCCGTGGCCTCGGCGGTCGTGCTGCTCTCCCGTACCGCATTCGACCGGCCCGCCTACCGACAGAGGACTGCCCGATGACCGACCACTCCGTCGAGGTGAGCGAACTGAGCGTGCGCTACCGGCGCTCCGTGGCCCTCGACTCCGTGTCCCTCTCGCTGCAGACGGGCGTCACCGGCCTGCTCGGACCCAACGGCGCGGGCAAGACCACCCTGCTGCGGGCCCTGGCCACCGCGCTCGTCCCCGACGCCGGGGAGATCCGGGTGCTCGGCCGGGATCCCCGCGACCCCGGCCGGCGGACGGAGATCAGGCGGCGCCTCGGGTTCCTGCCGCAGGACCCGGGATTCCATCCGAACTTCACCGCCTTCGATTTCGTGGACTACGTCGCGATCCTCAAGGAGATGACGCACCGAGGGCGCAGGCACGACGAGGTGCGCCGGGTGCTCGACGCCGTGGGCCTCAGTGAGCACCGCGGCAAGCGCATCCGGATGCTGTCGGGCGGTATGAAGCAGCGCGTGGCGCTCGCCGCGGCCCTCGCGGGCGAGCCCGAACTGCTCATCCTCGACGAGCCGACTGTCGGCCTCGATCCCGAACAGCGTCTGCGTTTCCGCGAGTTGATCGCCGATATCGGAGAGGGCCGGACCGTCCTGCTCTCCACGCACCAGACCGAGGACGTCGCCGCCCTGTGCCGTCGCGTCGTCGTACTCGACCACGGCGTCGTCAAGTTCGACGGCGATCCGGTCGGCCTGAGCGCGGTCGCCCAGGGCCGGGTGTGGAGCAGCGCCGAGCGCGACCCGCAGGCGCTGGCCGGATGGCGTACGGGCAATGGGACGTTCCGCAACATCGGCAGTCCGCCGCCGGGGGCCTCGACCGTGGACCCCGCGCTGGAGGACGGCTATCTGCTGCTCCTCGACGACACCGGGCGGCGGGCCGGCCAGGGGGCCGCGGCATGAGCGGCACGATGACCCAGGCCCCGGCGGATACCGGAAGCCGCACCTCCGCCACCGCGGGCGCCGCGACGCGCACGCTCGCCCGCGCCGAAGCCGTACGGCTGCTGCGGCACCCCGCGGTGCTCGCCGCGTTCGCGCTGTACCTGGTGCAGTGGGCGTACGCCGGGTACTCCGGCGACGACCGCTATCCGGTGCTGCACGACGAGGACCGCTACACCCAGCTGTCGCTGCTGCTGATCGCGGCGGGAACCCTGCTCGCGGCCAACCTCGCCGCGCTCCGCTCGTACCGGCACGGCACGGATGCGATGTTCGACCTCCTGGTGCTCCCGCCCTGGCGGCGCACCTGGGCCCAGTTGCTCGCCCTGTTGCCGGTGGCCGCGCTGTCGGCGGTCCTGGCCGGGGCCCGCATCGGCTACGCGGCCGCTCAGGACGCGGCGGTCGGCACCCCCTCCGTGGTGGAGCTCGCCACCGGCCCGCTCGTGGTGCTCCTGGCGGGCGCGATCGGTGTCTTCATGGCCCGCGTCGTCCGGTCCGTGGTCGCCGCGCCGCTCACCCTGGCCGCGCTCGGGATCGTGACGGTGGCGGGCGCACTGCAGCCCACATCGGGCATCCGGTGGTGGGGTCTGGTCGGTATCGAGGACGAGACCGTGCCACCCCTGCCCACCGCTCTCCTCCACCGTCCGGCGAGCTGGCATCTGCTCTATCTGGCCGCCTTGCTGATCCTGGTGGCCGCGGTGACGGTGCTCCGCGCGGGCGGTCGCTCAACCGCGTTCAGGGCGACGGCCGGTGTCGCCCTTCTGGCAGTGCTCGGCACGGGTTTCACGCAGCAGCGCGGCCTGCCGGACGAGGTGCGCGAGGCACGTACGGCCGCCGAGAACGCCCCCTCGTCGCAGCAGGTGTGCGTCGAGCGCGACGACATCGGCTACTGCGCCTTCCCCGAGTTCAGGGACCGGTCCCGGCAGTGGGCCGAGGTGACCTCAGGAGTGCTGCGCCGGGTGCCGCAGGCCGCGCGGGAGGAGCGGTACGTGGTTCGCCAGCATGTCTTCCTGAGCACGGTCGACACCGGTGTCGTACCTCCGCTGCCGGTGGCACGGTGGGAAGCCGACGACCGTGCGGCCGGGACGCCGGGCGCCGTGCCCGTCGGCACCGACTGGGGCACGCACAGCGATCTCGCGGGCGACCACATGCTCGGCTTCGCCGGGAGCTTCGCGCACCGCGTGGTGACCGGCGAGGCCCCCGCCGATGCCCACAGCCAGGCGGTCTGCCACGCCCGCGGGGCGATCACGCTGTGGCTCGCCGTCCAGGCGACCGACGGGACCCGGGCGGCCTACGACTCGCTGGCCGCGCGGTCCTTCGGCGGTCTCTCGCTCAACGCCTTCGACGCCGTCACCGGCCTCAGTATCAGCGCGCGGGAGCAGGACCTCGTACGGACCCTGCTGACGCGGCCCGACGCCGACGTCGGCGCCCAGGTGAAGCAGTCGTGGACAGAACTCACCGCCCCGGACACCACGACCGACGAGGCGGCCGCCATCCTGGGCGTCCCGGCCCCGCCGCCCGCGCGCGAGGGCGAGGAGGGCCGGTGCGGGTGAACGCCTCCACGGGTGCGGTATTACGCACCCTTCTCCTGCCCGACCTGCGGGCCGCCCGCACCCTTCCACTGCTCGGCGCGGGCGTGGTGTCGGTGGCCGGTACGGCCTGCCCCGCACTGTTCTCCGCACACGTCCAACCGGACGCGGCCGCCGTGCTGTTGCGGATCGCCACCGTGCTGACCGCCATCGGCCTCGCCTGCCTCCTCGACGACCCCGCGGCGCGGACGACCGTCGTGGTGCCTGTCTCCCGAGGGCTGCGCAGCGGACTGCGGATGGCTGCGGGCCTGCTGGTCTTCGGACTCTTCTGGGGCGCCTCGGCGGGCCTCGTCCGGCTGAGGGTGGCGGCCGAGGCACGGCAGGTGTTCCCCGTCGGCGGGCTCGCGGTGGAAGCCGTGACGCTGGCCGTCGGCACACTGGCCCTCGCCCTTTTCGGTATGCGGCGCTCGGCGCTGGGGGCGGGCAGCCTGGTGGCCGCGCCCGCGCTGACGCTCTTCGTCGTGGCGGCGCTGTTCCTGCCGGCCGGACTGGAGCTGTTCCCCGTACCGGGTGATCCGGACTGGAGCGGTGCCACGCTGCGGTGGGCGGTGCTCCTGGTCCTGGCCCTGGCCGGATGCGCGGCACAGTTGCGCGACGAGCCGCGTGCGAAGCGCGCCCCCGCCCCCGTACCCCCTGGGAGGGCAGTCCGCTAGCGACCGGGCCGCCTTCCCCGCAGGCAGCGGGGAAGGCGGCCTGTTCACGCGCACTCGGGGCTGGGCCCTCGCCCGTACGGGTCCGTCCGTCTCAGGCCTTGCGCTGCATCGACGAGCGGGCCGGGTTGCCCTGCTCGCCCGCCTTCGGGTCCTTCTCGCCCGCCTTCGCGCGGACGCCCTCCTCGATGCGCTTGCCGAGGGTGCCGTCGACGTTCGACCAGTACGTGAACGCCCGCTGGAGCACCGGCTCGGTCACCCCGTTCAGGAGGTGGCCGACCACGTTGTCCACCAGCCGGTCGCGGGCCGCGTCGTCCAGGACCTCGCGGACCATCGTGCCCGCCTGCCCCCAGTCGTCGTCCTCCGCGTGGTCGACGTAGGCCGCCCGGGTGATGTCACCGTCGGCGTACCAGCTCGGCGGGGTGCCGTAGCGCTCCGTGTCGGCCTCCGGGCCGCCCTTGGAGTTCGGGGCGTAGACCGGGTCGGCCGTCTTCCGGTACGCCATCGCCCCGTCCTTGGAGTACGTGTGCACCGGGGCGACGGGGGCGTTGACCGGCAGCTGCTGGTAGTTGCCGCCGATACGGTGGCGGTGCGCGTCCGCGTAACTGAACAGGCGCGCCAGCAGCATGCGGTCCGGGCTCGGGCCGATGCCGGGGACGAAGTTGTTCGGCTGGAAGGCCGCCTGCTCGATCTCGGCGTGGTTGTCCGTGGGGTTGCGGTCCAGCGTCATCCGGCCGACCTCGATCAGCGGGTAGTCGCCGTGCGGCCACACCTTGGTCAGGTCGAAGGGGTTGAACCGGTAGTCCTTCGCGTCCTCGTACGGCATGATCTGGACCTTCAGCGTCCAGCTCGGGTAGTCCCCGTCGCGGATGTGCTCGAACAGATCACGCGTGTGGTAATCCGTGTCCGCGGAGGCCATCTGGTCGGCCTCGTCCTGGGTGAACGTCTCGACGCCCTGGTCGGTCTTGAAGTGGTACTTCACCCAGAACCGCTCGCCCTGCGCGTTGATCCACATGTACGTGTGCGAGGTGTAGCCGTTCATGTGGCGCCAGGTGCGCGGGATGCCCCGGTCGCCCATCAGCCAGGTGACCTGGTGGGCCGACTCCGGCGAGAGCGTCCAGAAGTCCCACTGCATGTCGTGGTCGCGGAGGTTGTTGTCCGCCCGGCGTTTCTGGGACCGGATGAAGTGCTGGAACTTCATCGGGTCCTTCACGAAGAACACGGGGGTGTTGTTGCCCACCATGTCGTAGTTGCCCTCGCTGGTGTAGAACTTCACCGCGAAGCCGCGCGGGTCCCGCCAGGTGTCGGGGCTGCCCCGCTCCCCGGCGACGGTCGAGAACCTGATGACCAGGTCGGTCGTGGTGCCGGGCTGGAAGAGCGCGGCCTTCGTGTACGCGGAGACGTCCGCGGTCACCTCGAACTTCCCGAAGGCCCCGCTGCCCTTGGCGTGCGGCTGACGCTCGGGGATGCGTTCGCGGTTGAACTGGGCCATCTGCTCGATCAGATAGGAATCCTGGAGCAGGATCGGCCCGCCCGGGCCGACGGTGAGCGAATGCTCGTCGCTCTCCACCGGGGCGCCGGAGTCGGAGGTGGTCGGCTTGCGCGAGGTGTCGGTCATGTCGTCGTTTCCTCTTGTTTGTCTTCCGCAGACGTGTCGGCGTTGGCTCCTGGTACGGCTGCCCCGCAGACCCTCTGCCAATGTAGGCAAACGCGGACGAATCGACCCGTTGAGGAATCGGCCCACCGTTCCCGGACGGCTGGGAGCACCGCCGTCCGGGAAACACCTCGGCCACCGCCCGCACGGCAGGGATCAGCGGGACCGCTGCCCCGTGACCACGCGGTAGACGAGCAGGACGATCACCGAACCGGCGATGGCGGCGATCCACGTCGACAGGCTGAAAAATCCGTCGATCGAGTCGACGCCGAAGATCACCTTGCCCAGCCAGCCGCCGAGCAGCCCGCCCACGATGCCGATCACGATCGTCACGAGGCAGCCCCCCGGGTCCTTGCCCGGAGTGAGCGCCTTGGCGATGAGACCCGCGAACAGGCCGATGAGGATCCAGGCGATGATGCCCACGAGACTCTCCCTTGACGTTGCCGACGTACCGGCCACCCGTGTGGCGCCCGGCACCCTCCACATATCCCCGGAGCGGCGGATCACACATGGCCCCGGTCCCGACCGTCACTCACCGGCGGCGTCATTTCGTCGGCAGCGCCATTCGTCGGCACGCGTTACGCCGGACGGGGCCGGGCCGGGGCAGGGGCAGGGGCCGGACGAGAGCGGGCCCGCCCGCCTGCCCGGTGACCCGCACCCCCGAGCCCCGTACCACCGAGATCCGCACCGCCGATTCCCGTACGGCCGATTCCCGTACGGCCGATTCCCGTACGGCCGATTCCCGTACGGCCATCGGAGGCGGTACGGGAATCGTGTTCCGGCTGACCCCGACCCCCGAGGAGCCCACGGGCCTGTACATATGCAGCCTCACGGCGGTCGGCCGTGACGCCGGGGGGAACCTGGTGGCCCTGACCAACGCGCACTGTTTCATCGACGACCAGGGCCGGAAGCCGGTCGAGGAGAAGGTCTACCGCGACCAGTCCCCGCCGGGTACGGCCTTCGCCCCGGCCCCGATCCCGATCCCGATCCCGGACAGCCAGCCCGACCTGAGCACGGGCGTCATCGGTGAGGTGACGTACGTCAGCACCCCGAACGACCTCCTCAACTCGGGCCCCAAGGGCCTGGACTACGCTGTCATCAAGCTGGACGAGAGCCGGGCCCTGCCCACCGGCCATCCAGCAGAGCAACCGGCGCCATTTCTGGATCATGTGATGAGCCGTCCGGCGCAACGCCCGGCCGCATCCGCGCGTCTTTCCCGACGTGATGGATTTCCTCGAACCTTCCGACCCATCCGGCCCCGGCGACGAAGAAGAGACCGTGCGGCCCGGCCCGTGGTGGCGTCACACCCTGTGGGTGGTCGGCGTCGCCGCCCTCGGGGTCGGCCTGGGCTGGGCCGGATCGCTGTTCCGCCTCGGCCCCGACGACTACGGGCTGCTCGCCGCCGCCCCGGGTTCACCCTGGCCCTACCTGGGCGCCTGGGCCGTGACCGGTCTGGCGGCGGCGGCCGTCCTGCGGGCCGCGGCGGCCAGGGTGCCGGTCTACCTGCCGGGCATGATCACCGTCATCCTCACCCTCGTGGGCACCCGGCTCTCCCTGGGCTGGCGCCCGGAGGCGCCGGTGCTCGCCGCCATGGCGGTGGGCGCCCTGGTGGCGGCGGCCGTCTGGGCGGCAATCGCCTTGCGCGAGAAGGGCGATGCACGAGCAGGGGCAGGAAGCACCGGGACCGCCTGAGGCGCACGGCATCGCACGGCGGGGTGGAACCACCTGAACCGAACCGGACCGGAACCGAACCGGAACCGGAACCAGTACCCCCACCCCCAAGATCACCCCCAAGATCACCGTGTGCAGAATGGCCTTTATGCCGATATCGAACACGCCGCGCACGACCACGGTCGATGACGCTCCGGACATCAGCCGCATCCTGGCCCTCGCCTTCGACGACGACCCGATGATGCGCTGGTTCTTCCCCGACCAGGCCTCCCGCGAGGCGGCGCTGGTCCGCTACTTCACCACGATCTTCACCCGGCAGTACGTCCACCACGGCGTCTGCGAGCGCACCGACGCGGCGGTCTCCTTCTGGGTGGCGCCGGAGGCGCAGGCCAAGGCCGTTCCCGACGCGGAGACCATCCAGGAGCTGCGGAACATCCTGGGCGACCGGGCCGGACTGTTCCGGGACGCCGTGGAGACGGCCGCCCGCCACACACCCCAAGAACCGCACTGGTCCCTGTCGTTGATCGGCGCCGACCCCGCCGCCCAGGGCCAGGGCCACGGTTCCCGCCTGCTCCGCTCGGGCCTCGCCAAGGCCGACGCGGCGGGGCAGCCCGTCTACCTGGAGTCCTCCAAGGCCTCCAACCTCCCCGTCTACGAACACTTCGGCTTCACCGTGCGCGAGGAGCTCCAACTCCCGGGCGACGGCGGGCCGAAGCTGTGGGGCATGTGGCGCGAGCCGCGCGTCTGAGACCGGTGTACGGGTATGGGTACGGGCACGCCTTCCCCGTACCCATACCCGTACGCGAAGCCAACCCACCCCGCCCCGGCCTCAGTCCAGCGTCTGGGTCAACTCGCTCCGGGCCGAGGTGTGCACGACCCGGCCGCGCGCCCCGTTGACGATCGGCAGGTACGGCGGAACGTGCCCGCACTCCACGTCGGCGATGATGGGCACGCCCAGGGAGCCGAGCGCGTCGAGCACGGCCTCGTGCTGGGTGAGCGAGTCGGTGCCGGGGGCCGAGGTGCGGCCGACGAGGATCGCGTTCGCCGTGTCGAAGAAACCAGCCAGCCGCATCCCGTGCAGGTTCCGGCAGATGGAGAAGGCATCGTCGCCACCCGCTTCGACATAGACGAGGAGCCCTTGCGGGGACTCGGCCCGGGCAAAGGCGGAGGCGTCGAGGAAGGCCGTCCCCGCGAGGTTGCAGAGCATCTCGATACAACCGCCGATCAGACGCCCCTCGGCCTCCACATCCCCGTTCCCGTTCCCGTTCCCGTCCAGCCGGGTCCATCTGCCGGGCGTGTCGAGCGTGAACTCGCGTACGTCGGGGTAGGTGCGGTAGTCGTCCCGGCCCGTGGCCCGGTGGCGGCCGGGCGGTGTCTGCGTGAAGCGGTGCCCCGCGGGTGCGGCGACGATGTCGAGCCATGACAGCAGCCCCTCGGGCACCCGGTAGGGCGTGTCCATCAGGTTGTTGCCGTGCACGGTGGCCGTTCCCGTGAGGAGGGTGTACGGCGTCATGACGGTCGACAGGTCGGAGAACCCGACCAGCCAGGTCGGCTCGGCCTCCCGCAGGCGGTCCCAGTCGAGCAGGGGCAGCAGGTCGATCGCCGTCTCCCCGCCCCACGGCGGCACCACGGCCCTGATGCCGGGGTCCGTCAGCATCGCCGTCAGCTCGGCCGCGCGGTCGGCCGCCGGGGCGCTGACATGGCCGTCGCCGCTCATGCAGCGGCCGACCACCACCTCGTACCCCTGGGCCTCCACCTCGCGGATCGCCGCATCGAGGCGCCCCTGAAGCTCTTTCGGGACCCCGCTCGACGGAGAAGTGACGCCGACACGGTCACCGGGGCGCAGAGGACGCGGGTATCGCACTGACATGCGCCGGAGTCTGGCAGGCCGAGGGTTCCCCGGCACATACTTTTCCTGGACCTTCGGCACTCCCAGACAGGAATCAGCCATTCCCGAATCCGGAAATCGCCCTACAGGAACGGTGCGCCCACCGGGAAACTCTGACCTACAAGCGCACATGACGCACAGCCGCGCAGGGCCCAGCAGACCGGTCAGCTCGCGATCAGGGGGATCATGCCTACTCCAAGGCACCGACGGATCATCGCCGCAGTCTCCGCCGGAGCCGCGATCTCAGCGGCGGCGGTGGTGCTCGCACTCATCTACCTGCCGCGGCAAGGCGGACTCTCTCCGGTCCCGGTCATGCCGACGGTGAACGCCCCCATCACCCACACCGCCGAGACCGCCGAACTCGCCCAGCTCGCCGAGAACTACCTCCAGCAGCGGGCCGACATGCTGACGACCGCCCGTCCGACCGTGGAAGCGGCGAGCGGGCGCCTCCGGACCACCCCGGCCATGGCGACCCATGCCCGAAGCGAGCTCGCCGCGCTCGCGAAGAAGGGCCTGCGGTACGAGGACCTAGACATCGGCTACACAAAGGCGCGGGTCGACATCGAGGTCACCTCCGTGGACGTCACCGACCGGACGGCCACGCTCCGGCTCACGGATCACACCCGCCTGTACTTCGCGCTCACCCCGCAGGAGATCGAGGACGGTTCGCCGGAGTGCGAGGAGTCGTCGCTCCCCCGCACCATGACCTTCGCCCGGGGAGCCGACGGCGCGTGGCTGCTGTCGTCCGACAAGGTCGATGAGGCAGGCGGACTGCCCGCGACGACCGAGGTGGACGAGGCGGGGTTCGACCCGGCCGCCTGAGTGCCCCGCCGCCTCAATGCCCAGTCGCCTGAGCACCTTGCCGCCCGAGTACATTCCACCCCCCGCCCTGAGTACGACAGCGCCTCCTCCGCCGGGCCGCTCCCGTGCGAGAGTTCACCCCACGGAGCCCACGGAACCCACGGAACCCATGAAGCCGGGGGGGGCTCCGGTGACGGGTATGTGCGTGTGCGCGTGTGTGCGATGGGGTGGGACGAATCATGGATCTGTTCGATGCGGGGCTGGGCGGGCGGGACGAGCCCGAGGCCGAGAGCGGGGGCGGCTGCTCCTGGGTCACCGTGGTGATCCTCGGGATCTTCCTCTTGCTGGCAGTGCTGATCCATACGTTCTTCGGGTGGGCGCAGGACCTCTTCTCGGCCGTGTTCTCGTAGCGGCCACCCGCCGGATTCCGACGCAGGACGCCCGTCCTCAGCCGCGCCGCCGAGCCTCCACCGCGTTACGAGTGTCCTCCGCGATCAGATCGCCGTTGATCGCACCCGCCGCCATGAGGCCTGCGGCGGCGGCGCCGATGACCTGTTCGGTGAGGCGGGTGACGTTGCCCGCCGCCCAGACACCGGGGACCTCCGTCGCGCCGACCGGGTCGGTGGGCACGTACGTACCGATCACCTCACCGCCCATCTCCTGCGGCACCGGCACCAGCCCCAGGGATTCGAGGACGGCCGAACGCGCGGTGAACCGGGCCTGGACCACCAGGGCCTCGCACCCGATCACCCGGCCGCCGCCCACCAGACGTACGCCGGTGAGACGGTCGTCCGTGACCTCCAGGCCCGCCACCTCGCCGTCCACCACCGCCACCCCGCGCGCGGCGAGCTGCTCGTACTCCTCGTCCGTCGGCTCCGGGCCCGTGTGGCGGAAGAGGGTGACGTCGTCGCTCCACTGCCGCCACATCAGCGCCTGATGTACGGCGAGGGGGCCGACGGACAGCACCCCGATCGGGCGGTCCGCCACCTCGCGGCCGTGGCAGTACGGGCAGTGCAGCACCTCGCGCCCCCAGCGCTCGGCCAGCCCCGGTACGGGCGGCAGCTCGTCCACGAGCCCCGTCGTCACCAGGAGCCTGCGCGCCTCGACCGCGCCCCCGTCCTCCGTCACCACCCGGAAGCCCTGCCGCCCCTCCCCCGGCAGCCGCTCGGCCGAGGCCACCCGGCCCCGTACGATCTCGCCGCCGTACCCGGTCACCTCACCCCGGCCGATCGCCAGCAGCTCCCCCGGCGGGGTCGACTCGCGGCCCAGGTAGTTGTGCACGTGCGACGCGGGGGCGTTACGGGGCTCCCCCGCGTCGATCACCAACACCGAACGCCGGGCCCGCGCCAGGGTCAGCGCCCCGCTCAGCCCAGCCACCCCACCGCCCACGATCACCACGTCGTACCGCTGATGCTGCTGCTTCATGTCGTTCACGTCCGTCCTGCTCGTCATGCGGACCATCTCCGGTCAGTGATGGAGATGGTGCGCGCGGGACAGCCGGAACGACAACTATGTTTGCCGAAGCGGCAAGAATACTCACTCGATCGCGAACTCGCACCACACGACCTTGCCGGGGTTCCGCTCCATCACCCCCCACTTGTCCGCCAGCGCCTCGACCAGCAGCAGCCCCCTGCCTCCCTCGTCCTCAGCACTCGGGTGCGTGGGCGACTGGCAGACCTCCCCGTCGCCACTGTCGTGCAGCTCGACCCGGAGGATGCTCTCCAGGCGCTCCAGGTAGATGTGCACCCGGAAGCCACGCCCCGGGGGGACGCCGTGGCGGAGGGCATTGGTCGCGAGTTCGGTTACGCAGAGCAATACGTCGTCGGCGCGCTTCTCGCATTCCCATTCGATCAACGTCTTGCGGGCGAACTTGCGTACGACCGGGATCGACCTGCGCTCGCGGCAGTAGAAAGCCTGCCGGAAGTAGGGGAGTTGAGTTGTCTCGTTCATGCTTCCAAGCTCACACAACGTCACTACGCTTCAGCAGAGTGGAAGGTCGTACATCTCATCTGTACGACCTTTGACAGGCCACCAGTGGTGGGAAAGTGGGGATAGCAGTCTCATGCAACCAGGGAAGAAGAACCGGCGAGTCAGCTCGTGGCATGTGATCGGGGCGCAGCTCGCCCACTTCAGGAAGAGGGCAGGACTGACACAACCAGCTCTGGCCGAGCGGTTCGGAGTCGGTGAGGACACCATCGCCTCCATCGAGCAGGGGCGCCGGGCGCTCAAGCTGGACTTCGCCATCGAGCTGGACGAACTTCTGGGCACCAAGGGGGCGTTAGAAGTGGCGGTGAGGAAGGTACCGAAGGAGGAGCGCTACAAGGCCTTCGCTGAGGACTTCGTGGAGTACGAGCAGGAGGCGGTGAGCCTGTTCTCGTACCAGTCACAGCTCATCCCAGGGCAGCTTCAGACCGAGGCATACGCACGGCTCGTCTTCTCCTGCCACTATCCGCCTCTCGACGCGGACGAAATCGAGAATCGGTTGGCCATCCGACTCGGCAGGCAGAAGCTGTTGGAGCGCAAACCCCGACCGATCCTCCACTTCATCCTGGAGGAGAGCATTCTGCACTCCAAGTTGGGCAACCCCGAGGTGATGCGGGAACAGCTCCTCCACTTGCGGCGCTGCATGGATCTGCCGTTCGTCAGCATCCAGATCATGCCTCAACGGACGCCCAAGCACGCCAGTCTCGCAGGGCCGCTCGTTCTCCTGGAGACACAGGACCACGACCAACTCGCCTACGTCGAGATGCACCTGCGATCCGAGCTGTACGACGATCCGGCCTACGTCAGCGCCCTCATGCAGAAATATGGGATGCTGCGGACGCAGGCGCTCACCGTCGAGGAAAGCGCCCGGCTACTGGACGCATTGCTTGACGCACTGCTTGGAGAGACATGTCCCGCGCAGCACACTCGACCCCCCGTCCCACCGCCCTCCACTGGTTCAAGTCGAGCCACAGCAGTGACCAGGGCGGCGACTGCCTCGAAGTCGCCTACGCCTGGCACAAGTCCAGCTACAGCAGCGACCAGGGCGGCGCCTGCGTCGAAGTCGCCGCCCACCCCTCCGCCGTCCACATCCGCGACTCCAAGGTGACCGACGGCCCCATCCTCACCGTCGTGCCCGCTGCCTGGGGCGCCTTCGTGCACAGCACCACCACCGACGCCACCGCCCTCTGAGCCGTACGAACCCGCCCCGCCCTCCGGCCAGTCGGCCGAGAGCGGGGCAGTTCCCGTCTCGTCCGTCGGCGTGTGTCAGGGGAAGCCCGACCGAACAATCGTGATCTTGCCCGGTCGAGATGATCGACCTGCGCCGATGGCGCCTCATTCAAGGTGTCCGGTGCATTGCACGCTGAGCGGGGGCCTTACCGTACGCTCCGGGCATGTATGAGCCCAACGCATCCGCACCGTCGGCCTCTGGCGGGCAGTGACGTGCTGCCCTACGTCTACCGGGTCACCAAGTACGACCCCGCCGACCGCGACCAGCACGGCCACTACGCGGGCTCCGAGCCCGCGACCAGCGACCACGGACCAGTCGAAGCCGCCTACCTGCGAGCCGCCGCAGCCTTCGCCGATGACACCGGCGTCGACAAGCTGGCCATCCGCGAGCCGCAGCTCGGCGGCTTCGTCCACTTCGGCCTGGAACCACCGATCGACGGCTACGTCCTGGCCGACCTGTTCCCGGCCGGCCAGGACGGGTTCCACGACGGTGCGCTGGTGCCGATCGGCGTCGGCCTGGAACTCGTCCGGGCCATGCTCCGCGACAACGGTGCCTGGTGTCGGCTGGAGGCGGAGGGAACGTTCACGCTGCACGTCGGCTGGGACCAGTACCTCTACATCGGCAGCAACCTGCCCTGTGAAACCGCGCTGACCCGCACTCGCGCGCTCGGCCTGTTCCCGGAACGCCTGAGCGCCTCGCCGTACGACTTCGCGCCCGACGACCCCTCGTACGTGCAGCGACCGGCCGACGATGACTTCTGGGCCCGCCTGCGCTGGACCGTCAGTGCCCACCGCGCCGTGTTCCTGGAGGAAGTCTTCGCCGCGAACGCCTCCCGGTGGCACCGACTGACCCGCGACTCCATCGAGACCGTGCGCTCCCAGTTGGCCCCACGCTCCCGGTTGGCGGTCTGGCCGGACCTGCTCACCGACGTGGACACGGCCATGGCCGCTCTGCCCGACGAAGGCCTGGTGGAGGTCGTCCGGGAGGGCAAGGACGGACAGATCACGAGCACGGTCGTGGACGAGACCCAGTTCGAGACAGTGACCTCCCGGCTCGCCGGGGCGCGTGCTGCCGGCGTCGTATCCATGTATGCCGGTGAGGATCTCCCGCTGTTCACCGCGGTGCTGCCCGACAGCGACGGCGTTCTACGCGCGCGCTGGCAGACCGAGCCGACGCCCAGCGACCGGGACTGGGCCTTCCTGAAGACCCTGCGGCGCGGCCAGGTCGTCACCGGCACGGTGAAGACCATCGCAAACTTCGGCGTCACCTTCGTGGACATCGGCGGCTTCACCGCGATGATCAACATTCCGGAGCTGTCCTGGCGGCGCATCGACCACCCGGCCGACGTCGTCAGCGTCGGCCAGGAGATCACCGCCGAAGTCCTCGACGTCGACATGGTGGGGGAGCGTGTGCCGCTGTCGCTGAAGGCAATGCGGCCGGATCCGATGCTGGATCTCGCTCGGCAGGTCGGTCAGATCGTCACCGGCCCCGTCACGAGACTCGTACCGTTCGGCGCCTTCGTCCGTATCGAGGACTCCGAGGACGGTTTCGAGGGGCTGGTCCACAACACCGAACTGGCCGACGGGCTCGTGGAAAGGCCCGAAGACGTCGTTCAGCTCGGTGAGGCACTCGCTGTCAAGATCCTCGAAGTCGACCCCACCCGGCGCCGGATCGCACTGTCGCACAAGCAGGCGCTCGCCGTCGCCCCGGAGAGACACCGTCACCTCTGACGAGGAATGAGGATCGTCAACGTGCCGAGCGCCTTCTGGGGGGCCGCTCGGCCGTCACGACCGGTTGCGGGGAGCGGCCGTCGACGAGCTTGGAGAGCGAGCGGAGGAACGGCCGGCGCTCCGCCTCCGGCAATCTGCCGAGCACCGTTTCGTAGAGTTCGTTCAGCACGGGCTCGGCAGCCGCGATCAATGTGCGGCCCTCGTCGGTCACGTCGACCACACGGGCCCTGCGGTCCTTCTCCGACGGCTTGCGCGTCGCAAGGCCGCTCCGCTCCAGTGCGTCGATCGTGTGGACCATCGTGGACTTGTCGAGGCAGGCGAGCTCCGCGAGCTCGCCTTGGGTCTTCCCGCTGCCGTCGGCACACATCAGCACGCTCACCACACGCAGCGATGTGCCCATCTCTTCCAGCCGCCTGGCTGCTTCGAGTTCGATGTCCCGGCTGAGCAGCTGCAACTGCACCACCAGGCCGCTAGCCGTTTGTGCGCTCATTCCGCCAGCGTATCTAGCCAGTGGATTACGAAACTGTCCACGAGTGTCATCCCCAGGCTCGGCCCGAGAGCGCGAAAGCGTGAGGGCAGGAGAGCAGGAGAGCAGGAGAGCGCCAGGGCCGCATCTGCCGATCGCCGGATACGGCAGACACGACAGATACGGCAGACACG
Source organism: Streptomyces sp. NPDC059452 (assembly GCF_042750035.1). NCBI lineage: Bacteria > Bacillati > Actinomycetota > Actinomycetes > Kitasatosporales > Streptomycetaceae > Streptomyces > Streptomyces sp. NPDC059452. Next base: position 43,743 of record NZ_JBHYVE010000008.1, on the reverse strand, counting down.
GCCCGATGAACTCCTAGTAGCGCACCCACAGCTCGTACACGCCGGGCCTGGCCGCGTACGGGTTACAGATGAAGAGAGGGCTCCAGATGTGGGCGGCGGCGCCCGCCGCCCCGGCGGCCTGGCACTCCGCCTGCGAGGCGTAGTGGCCGCGGATCGTGTAGCCCGGGCCCACGGCGGAGGCGGTGGAGGCCGCGCCGAGGACCATCGCGGCCGCCGCCGCCGCGGTGACCGCGAGCGTGGTGATGCGTCTGCGCATGTCGGTAACTCCGTTTCCAGTCAACGCACATGACTGAACGTCAATGAATGGGTAGAGCCGAACCGATCGGCGCGCGCCGCCGAGAGAAAGCTAGCGAGCGGAGGAGCACCCACGCAATAGGTCTGGACCAATAAGCCACCGCATATGCCCCCTGGCCGTAAACGTGCGTCCTGCCCCCCTATGCGCCCGGCCGAGGGTCCGACCGCTCCACCGGGATCCAGAGTTCCGCCTGCGCCTCCGATCCGTCCCCGGACAGGTTCACCCGCAGGATCTCCGGGCCGGGCCTGGACGCGTACGGGTTCGAGGGGAACCACTGGGTGAAGACATCTCGCCAGAGGTACTGGAGCGTCTGCGGGAACGGGCCCGAGCTTTCGAAGACCGCCCAGGAACCGGCCGGTACGGTGAGGGAGTCCAGGCCCCCATCCGGAAGATCCTTACGAGCCGTCACCACCCCGTGGTAGTAGTCCAGCTCGGTTCCCTCCGCCCTGCTCGGGTCGAGCTGGTCGCTCACCCCGACCAGCCCGGCCGGCTCCTGGTCGGAGAGGGCCGCGATGCGGTCCAGCTCCTCCCGCCCGATACCCCGGATGAACTCCGCGATGGCCTGATTCGGCCCCTCATGGATCAGAGGTACGCGCGCCTTCCTCCCCACCACACGGAACTCCTCCTTCTCCACCAGCCTGTAGCGCATGGCACTGCTCCCTTCGACGACGAGCCGGAAGGTCAGGCGTTGCTGGGACCGCAGAACCGCGCCGCTCCGCCGCGCCTCGCCGGGTCCGATGCCGTGCACCGCCCGGAAGGCGCGGGCGAACCCCTCCCCCGTGTCGTAGCCGTACCGCACCGCCACATCGAGCAGCGTCCGGTCGCTCGCGAGCACCTCGGCGCCCGCGAGCGTCATACGGCGACGGCGGATGTACTCGGCCAGCGGTACGCCCGCCAGCGCGGAGAACATCCGGCGGAAGTGGTACTCCGAGGTCATCGCGGTGCGCGCCAGCTCTGCGGTCTCGATGCGCTCACCGAGGTGCGACTCGATGTACTCCATGGCCTCGTTCAGTCGTTCCAGCAACCCTGTCCCGCCTTTCCTTTTCCCGTTGCACGTTAGGAAAGGACCAGCCTGCCGGACCCGACCGTTCATGCCCGGATCGGTCGGGCCGACCAAGGAATGAAGTCGAAGGGCTATGCGGCGGGCTTGCTCATCACCTCCACCAGGGTCGAGAAGCTGTCCTCCCCGTGCCCCGCCTCCATCCCCCGCCGGAACAGGTCCGCGACGGCCGCCGGGAGGGCGGTGTCGACGCCCGCGTCGGCGTTCGTCCGCACGACGTGCTCGACGCTCGCCCGCCCCATGGCCAGGCGGTCGACGTCACCGGCATGCACTCCGGCGTCGATGCGTTCGGCGTAGAAGGCGGAGAGCTGGGCGAGGGTGTCCGCCGTCTCGCGGGCGTCCGGGAGGATGTCCGCCGCCGTCAGTCCGTTCGCACGGGCGAGGGCGACGGCCTGCCAGTAGCTGAGCATGGAGGTCCAGAACATGCTGACGCCGATCTGGTAGAGGAGCGCGGCAAGGCCCGGGTCCTCACCCCGGTGGTCGGCCCGGCCCGTCAGCACTTCGAGCAGCGCACGGTACTGGTCGAACGTCTCGCGCGGGCCGCTGTAGTACGTCGACGAATCGGGCTCCCCCACCCCTGCGGGCGGCGCGTTGACCCCGCCCGTGAGCTGCACGGCACCGCGCTCGGCCGCCCAGCGGGCCCCGGCACGGGCCTCCTCGGGCGTGGCGGAGGTGAGGTTGACCAGGACCCGGCCGGCCAGGTCCGCTGCGGGGACGGGGCCCAGGACGTCGTACACCGCCACGTAATCCGTGAGGCTGAGGATGACCGCCTCGTTCGCGGCGACGGCCGCCGCCGGGCTCGGCGCGAGGACCGCGCCCCGGGCCACCAGCTCGTCCGCGCGGGAGGCGGTGCGGTTCCACACGGTGACCGCGTATCCCCGGTCGAGCAGGGCCGCGACCATCGCCCGACCCATGGGGCCGAGTCCGATGACGGTGACCGACTTCTGTGCGTTGTTCATAGCGTTCCTCCCACGTTCATGGCGTTCCTCCCACCGCTAAAACGAACGCTCTATTTAGCGCTCGCCGGAAAGCTAGCACAGCTCTAGAACGAACGCTCTACTTAGTGCCCGCTACAGTGGCGGCATGCAGACCAGCCAGGCCGGACAGACCGGCACCCGGGACCGGATCGTCATGGCGGCCGCGCGGCTCCTCCAGCGGCAGGGCTACGTCGGCACCGGCATCAAGCAGATCGCCACGGAGTCGCAGGCCACGCTCGGCTCGATCTACCACTTCTTCCCGGGCGGCAAGGAAGCCGTCGCCGTCGCCGCGATCCGGTACAGCGGCGAGGAGTTCGCGGCGCTCCTGCGGGAAGCGCTGGACAGCGAGGCCGATCCGGCAGCGGCCGTGCTCTCCTGCACCCGCCAACTGGCCGACGGGCTCAGGGAATCGGGCTGGGTCGACGGCTGCCCGGTCACGGCGGCGGCCCTGGAGACGCTCGGGACTGACTCGGAGATCCAGCAAGTGTGCGCCGACACGCTGAACGGCTGGGAGCGCCTGGTGTACGACAAGTTGCTGGGTTCCGGGTTCCGGGCCCAGGACGCCCGGGAGCTGGCGACCACCGTCATCAGCGCCATCGAGGGCGCCGAGGTCACCGCCCAGGTCAACCGGAACGAGGAACCCCTCCTCGCGGCGGGCCGACAGCTCGCCCGCCTCGTACGCTCGTACGAGGCCGACGGCCCCGGGGTCGCAGGCCAGTAGGCCGCCATCGCCCCACAGCCGCGCACGCGAAAGCGGCGGCCCGCCGATGGTTCTCGGTGGGCCGCCGCTCGGGGCTGAAGGGTTCAGCTCGTCCGGAGGTCGGAGACGGTGGAGGTCACCGCGCCTGCGGTGGAGGTGGTCGCCCCCGCCGCGCCTTCGACCAGCGGGGCGAGCTCACTGACGGTGTCCAGCGCGCCCAGGCTGATGGGCGGCTCGGCCGCGTGGGCCGTGTCCCCGCCGCCGGGGGGCGGGGAGATCGCGGCGATGACCGCTCCGGTGGCGAGAGTGACGACGGCGAGAACGCTTCGCTTCTTCATGCCGGGTTCAACGGCTCAGCCCCCGGAAAGGGCACGCCCTGAATTTCCGGGCCGACCACCCGCGGGCGTCACCCGGGCCGACCACCCGTGAGGGTCACCCGGGATGGCCACCCGTGGGGGTCACCGCGCCGTCCGACGCTCGTCCCGCCCCCTACCCTGTGCGCACGGTGACCGGCCGACGGCCGTGGGGCTCTCAGAACCCGCCCCCGTCGAACCCGCCGAACCCTCCGCCGTCCCCGAACCCTCCGCCGTCCCCGCCCCCGCCGAAGCCGGAGGAGTCGAAGTCCGAGCCGGAGAAGTCGCCGCCGCCCCACTCGCCTCCGCCGCCGAAGTCACCGCCGCCGTACTCGGAGGCGTACGCCGGAGTGGCGAGCATCGAGCCGAGCATGGTGCCCATCAGGAGGGCGGGGAGGAGGCCTCCGGCGAAGTAGCCACCGGCCCAGGGGCCGTAGGCCGGGCCCGCCTCCCAGTACGGGCGGCGGTTGCCGTCGCCCACGTCGACCATGCGGCTCATGGGGTCCTCGCCCCGGCTCAGGCGTACCTCGTCCGCGCCGCAGACCGGGACCTCGCGGGGCGCGCCGCCGGAAGGGGTCCAGCGGACGTCGGTGACCGAGGGGCCGTGGCGCGGGTCGAAGAAGCAGGGCGGGCGGCGGGCCGGGATCGCCGCCCCCGTGCGGCGGGCCTCCAGGACCGCGAGGGAGTAGCGGCCGTCCTCCAGGGACTGGGTGACCCCGCGCACGTCCGAGGGGTGCTCGGCCTTCTCCATCCTGGTCTTGGCGCTCTCGTAGGAGTCGAGGGCGCGTTCGTAGTCGCCGCGCATGGTGTCGTCGGCGCCCGGTTCGGCGGGGTGGAAGTCCAGGCGTTCCAGCGTTTCGCCGTACGCGGTGATGTCCTCGTCCACGACGACCCGGAGCTTGTCGAGGGCGATGCGCTCCTCTTCCTCCTTGCGGCGCTTGTTGCGGCGGGAGATCGCGTACGCGCCCGCGCCGCCCGCCGCCACCAGGGCGCCGAGCGTGATCAGGCCGGAGAGGGGCGCGCCGGGGTCGTCGGCCGCGCCTCCGCCGCCGGACCAGGAGGCGGGGGCGGTGCCCCGGGCCTGTTCGACGGCCCGGTCGACAAAGGCGTTGAGCTGGGCCGAGGCGTCGGTGGCGGTGGCGGGGTTCTTGACGGATGCGGTCAGGTTCTCGACCGCGCGCGTAGGCATGACCTGCGGGTCCGCGCCCGCGTTGAAGCCGTCGCCGAGGCGTACGGCGTAGACGCCGGTGATGCCGGTGTCGTTGCGCAGCGTACGGAGGAGGCCTTCCTCGGGGAAGGCCTCGGTGTCGGGCAGCACGGCGACGAAGACCGGCTTGTCCGCGTTCTGGATCGTGGCTTCCAGGGCCTTCTCGTCAGCCACGGAGAGCTGATCGCGGGCGGCCGGGTCCACATAGACCGGGTCCTCGCGCAGGGCCTGGGCGGCGTCGTTGATGGTCGCCGGGGCGGCGGCCGACGCAGGGGAGGTCAGGGCGAGAGCAGCCGCTGCGATGATGAGCAGCAGGCCCGCCAACAGCGTGGGGATGAGCCTTTTCCTCATACTTAACGCTACTCCAGGCGGGCGACAAACGCCGTCGCCCGCCTGGAGGACCGTAGGGCTACGCGGCTCTGTACGCCGTACGCAGCTTGGCCACCGCGCCCGTCAGATCACCCTTGAGCAGCAGGTGGTCCGCCTCCGCGAAGGGCTGGGAGACCTTCTGGGTGAACTTTCCGTCGATCTTCTGCTGGACCAGCAGCCGCGCCTCGTCCACGATCGCCTTGCCCGCCGGGGTCTTCCCCAGCTTCGCCTTCTCCGCGACCTGCGCGGCGACGGCGAGAGCGGCCAGGGTCAGTTCGCCGCCCGCCGGGGGCTTCTTCAGAGTGGTCAGGCCCCAGCCGTACGGGAACTGCGGGTCGTACGTCGTGTCCCCCACGTTGATCGGGAGCTGCGCCTCCGACTTCGGCCAGGTCACGGGGAGCTGGCCGGTGAAGGGGCGCTTGCCGTAGAGGACGTCGGCCACGCCGTCGCCCTCGGAGCCCGGCAGCCAGGAGGCCACCAGCGCGTTGATCCTGCCGAGCTGGTCGCCGATGAGCTGCGGGCGGCCCGAGACGATGAGGACCGCGCACTTCATGGCCGCGCAGACCGTGTCCACGGCGGCCTGGTCGGCGGCCGTCAGCTCCAGGTCGTGGCCGTTGCCGACGTCCCCGATGCCTTCGGCGTACGGGGTCTCGCCGACGACCACCACGCCCACGTCGTACCCGTCCGTGGCGGCGGAGGCATCGCGCGAGTAGGTGATGGAGTCGGAGTTCTTCGCCGCCTTCTTCATCCCCTCCAGGATCGTCGTGCCGGGCGTGATCTTGCCGGAGGAGCCCTGCCAGCTGATCGTCCAGCCACCGGCCTGGTTGCCGATGTCGTCGGCGTTGGACCCGGCCACGTACACCTTCTGCGAAGGCTTGAGGGGCAGGACCGCACCCTCGTTCTTCAGCAGGACCTGCGACTTCGCGACCGCCTCCCGGGCCACCGCCCGGTGCTCGGCCGAGCCGACCTTCCCCAGGTGGGTGGTGTCCGCGTACGGCTTCTCGAAGAGGCCGAGGCGGAACTTCTGCGTGAGGATCCGGGAGACCGCGTCGTCGATCCGGGCCTGGCTGATCCGGCCCGCCGTGACCTCGTCCTTCAGCGTCTTGGTGAACTCCTGGTACGCCGTCGGGACCATGATCATGTCGAGTCCGGCATTGACCGACGTACGGACGTCGCTCGGGTAGTCGCCGGGGATCTGGTCGATGGCCTGCCAGTCGCTGATGACGAAGCCCTCGAAGCCCATCCGGTCCTTGAGCACGCCGTTGATCATCTCGGCATGGGCGTGCATCTTCACCGGGCCCTTGCCGTCACCGATGATGTCGAGCGAGGAGTACGAGGGCATGATCGTGCCGACGCCCCGCTTGACCGACTCCGTGAACGGGGAGAGGTGTACGGCCTCCAGCTCCTCGCGGGTGACCTTGGTGATGCCCTGGTCGATCGTGTACGAGCCGGTGGTGGCGGAGCCGTACTCGGTGCCGCCGTCCCCGACGAAGTGCTTCGCGCTGCCGAGCACCTTGTCGTTGCGGTGCAGGTCCTTGCCGGAGGGGCTGCCCTGCATGCCCTGGATGACCGTCTCCATGGCCTCGACCAGCGCCGGGTCCTCGCCGAACGCCTCGTAGGAACGGCCCCAGCGCTCGTCGCGCGTGACGCAGACGCAGGGCGCGAAGTCCCACGGGATGCCGGTGGAGCGCACCTCCTTCGCGGTGATCGCGCCCGTCTTCTCCGCACTCTTCGGGTCGCGGCCCGCGCCGATGCCGATGTTGTGCGGCATGATCGTGGCGCCGACCACGTTGTTGTGGCCGTGCACCGCGTCCACGCCGTAGATCAGCGGGATCTGGAACCGGGTGGCCTGGGCGCGCAGTTGGTAGGCGTCGACCATCTTGGCCCAGGCGGCCGCCGTGTTGGGGGTGGGGACCGAGCCGCCGCCGGAGAGCAGCGAGCCGAGGTCGTACGCGGCGATGTCGCCGGGGGTGCGCAGGGCGTTGCGTTCGGCCTGGGTCATCTGACCGGCCTTCTCGGTGAGGGACATCCGGCCCAGCAGGTCCGCGACCCGCTGCTTCACGGGCAACTTGGCGTTCTGGTACGGGAGTCCATGGGCGTCGATGACGACCTGCGGGTGCTCCGCCGGGGCCTTGGCGCCGGTGATGGTCAGCTCCAGGGGGATCGTCTTCGCCTCAGAGGCCTTGGACGCCTTCGCCGTACGGACGGTCACCTTGTGCGTGGCGCCGGACGCGGTGCCCGCGGGGAAGGTGTGGCTGCCGGTGACCGGCGTGTAGTCCTTGCCCGCGACCGCCGTGCCGCCCTGGGTGGCGTACGAGATGGTGATCGGCTCCTCCGTGGGGACGGAGCCGGTCGTGGCTACGGAGAGCGTGATGGCGGCGCTGTTGCCGTTCTCCACGGGGTGCACGGCCGCGTTCGTCACCACGCTCGCGGTCAGCGCCGGGTCGGCCTTGCCGTATAGCTCGACGGCGTCCAGGGCGAAGGTGCCGGGGGCGCCGGTCGGCAGGGTGAGGGCGTATCCCCACATCTCGTTGAGGCCGAGGATCTGGTCGATGCCGCCGACGGGCTGGTAGTCGGCCCGGTAGACGAAGTCCGCGAACGGGATCTCGACGAGCTGCCAGCCCTCCCAGTCGTCGGTGAAGGAGGTCGTCCACAGCTCGGAGGCGCCGCCGTTCGCACCGCCGTCCTTGATCTCGAAGTGGACGCGCTTGCCCGAACCGGGCGGCAGGGGCGCGGTGTTCTGGCCGTACCACCAGAAGCGGATGCCCTTGTGCGCGGTCCAGTCCTGCGGCGGGGTGTCCACGGCGAACTCGTGGCTGAACCCGCCGTACGCGCTTATGTCGTAGGAGCCTTCGAGGACTTGCTCGCCCTCGGGTGCGTCCGCGCGCTCGGCGAGCTTCAACTGCGGGTGGTCGGTGGCGTTGCCGCCCCAGGTGAAGATGGCGTCGGCGGGCGGGTTGTTACCGAGGGGCACCTCGCCCTCGAAACGGTCGATGAGGACGGGGGCCGGGTCCTCGGCGGCCGCAACGCTGGGCGCGGCTCCGACGAGGAGGGTGGCCAGGACGGCGACGGCGGCGAGGGCGGCCGTGGCGGGTCTGCTTCTGCCCTTGCGAGGGCGGAGGTTCGGAGTACGAGGCATGTTCTGGGAGCGCTCTCTTTTCGGGGGCGGGTGGGTCACGGGAAGGGGTCTGTGGGGTGGTTACCGCTGTTCGGCCCGGGTGAGCCGGGGTGATACCGCTGTTCGGCCCGGGTGAGCCAGGGTGTTACCGCTGTTCGTTCCGGGTGAGCTGAGGTGTTACCGCTGTTCGGCCCGGGTGAGCCGGATCGTGTCGCGGTACCACTTGGCACTGTCCTTGAGGGTGCGGGCCTGGGTGGCGTAGTCGACGCGGACGATGCCGAACCGCTTGTCGTAGCCGTAGGACCACTCGAAGTTGTCCAGCAACGACCAGGCGAAGTAGCCCCGGACGTCTGCCCCTTGGGCGCGGGCAGCCACGACGGCGTCGATGTGGTCGGCGAGGTAGGCGGTGCGGTCGGCATCGGGGACGGAGCCGTCGGCGGCCACGGTGTCGTCGAAGGCCGCGCCGTTCTCGGTGATGACGGTCGAGATCCCGTAGTCACGCTCCAACCGGACCAGCAGGTGGGTGAGTTCGGTGGGGGTGATCTCCCAGTCCATGGCCGTACGCGGCAGATCCCGCTCGACCATACGGACCACGGGCAGCCCTTCGGCGTCCCTCGTGGACCCGCCCTCGGTGACCCCGGAGAACCGCATGCCCCGGTAGAAGTTGACGCCGAGGACGTCGAGCGGGGTGGAGATGGCCGCCAAGTCTCCTTCCTGGAGCGGGAGTTCCACACCCTGGGCGGCCAAGTCCGCTACGACGTCCTCCGGGTAGCGGCCGTGGACGATCGGGTCCAGGTAGAGGCGGGTGCCCATCCCGTCGGCGCGGCGGCACGCCTCCCGGTCCGCCTCGCTCGGGGTGTCGGGGGTGGCGGTGCCCAGGTTGAGGGTGATGCCGAGCTCCAGCGGGTTGCTCCCCGCCGCCTCCCGCACCGCCTGCGCTGCCAGTCCGTGGCCCAGGAGCAGGTGGTGCACGGCGTGCAGGGAGGCGCCGAAGTCCTTGCGGCCGGGGGCGTGGACGCCGTACGCGTAACCGAGCATCGCCGAGCACCAGGGTTCGTTGAGCGTCGTCCAGTGCTCGACCCGGTCGCCGAGGGCCTCGTACGCGAGGGAGGCGTACTCCGCGAAGCGCAGCGCGGTCTCCCGTACGGGCCAGCCGCCCGCGTCCTCCAGCTCCTGCGGCAGGTCCCAGTGGTAGAGGGTGATCCAGGGGGTGACACCCCGCCCCCGGAGCTCGTCGACCAGCCGCTTGTAGAAGTCCAGCCCTTTCGCATTGGCCGGGCCCCGGCCGCCCGGCTGGATGCGGGGCCAGGCGAGCGAGAAGCGGTACGTGTCGACGCCGAGGCCCGCGATCAGCTCCACGTCCTGGGGCATCCGGTGGTAGTGGTCGCAGGCGGTGTCCCCGTGCTCGCCGCCCTCGACGGCGCCGGGCATCCGGCAGAAGGTGTCCCAGATGGAGGGGGTGCGGCCGTCCTCGGTGGCCGCGCCCTCGATCTGGTACGCGGAGGTGGCGACGCCCCAGCGGAAGTCGGCCGGGAGCCCGCGTACGGCGGTGGGGCGGAGGATTCGCTGCGGGGTGGTGGCGAGGTTCATCCGGTCTCCGTGGGTAGGGGCGGGGCAGCCCGGTCGGGTGTGGTCCGGTCGGGGCGGCCGGGTCAGGCGTGCAGGTGGCAGGCGACCGTCCGGCGGCCGGGGTCGGTGGGCGGCCCCTGTGGGGTGGCCGGGGGTGCCAGCGGCGGGACCCGTACGTCGCACGGCTCGAACGCCTTGCCGCAGCGCGGGTGGAACGCGCAGCCGGTGGGCATCGCGGAGAGGTGCGGGGGCGAGCCGGGGATGCCGGTCAGTTCGCGGCGGGGGCCGTGGAGCGCGGGGAAGGAATGGAGCAGCCCGTCACTGTAGGGGTGGCGGGGGTCGCGGTAGATCTCCGCCGCACCCGCCTCCTCCACGATGCGGCCCCCGTACATGATCGCGATCCGGTCCGAGAATTCGATCAGGAGCGAGATGTCGTGGGTGATGAACACGACGGAGAAGTTGAGCTGTTCCCTCAACTGGACCAGCCGTCGCAGGATCTGTCGCTGCATCACGACGTCGAGCGCGGTCGTCGGCTCGTCCATGATGACGATCTCGGGTTCCAGGGCGAGCGCCATGGCGATCATCACGCGCTGGCGCATCCCGCCGGAGAGCTGGTGCGGGTAGGCGGCCAGCCGGTCGGCGGAGATGCCGACGAGGCTGAGCAACTCCTGCGCCCGGTCCGTCCGTTGGGCCTTCTTCAGGTCCGGGCGGTGGGCTTTCAGTACGTCGGTGAGCTGGCTGTGGACCGTGTGCACCGGGTTCAGGGAGTTCATCGCCCCCTGGAAGACGATGGACAGCTCCTGCCAGCGGAAGGCACGCAACTGCTCCGGGGAGAGGGAGAGGATGTCGAGCCGGTCGCCGCCCGGCCGGTGGTAGTGGACGTCTCCCCCGGTGATCACCCCGGGCGGGGCGAGCAGCCGGGTCACGGCGTAGGCGAGGGTGGACTTCCCGGAGCCCGACTCCCCTGCCAGGCCCAGGACTTCGCCCCGGTGGAGGGTGAGGTCGATGTCCCGCAGGGCGTGCACGGCCCGCTCGTCGGTGCCGTAGTCGACGTTCAGTCCGCTGATGGTGAGGACCGGCTCGGCGCTCATGGGCGCGGCTCCTTGCTGCTGCTCTGCTTGCGGTGGTCGGCGCTCAGCGGCTTGCGGGCCACGGGGGTGAAGCCGACGCGCATCCGCACCTTCCGGGAGGAGCCGGTGGCGGTGCGCAGGCGCGGGTTGACGAACTCGTCGATGCCGAAGTTGATGAGGGCGAGCGCGGTGCCCAGCAGGGCGATGCAGAGGCCGGCCGGGACGAACCACCACCAGGCGCCCTGGGCGAGGGCCTGGTTGGACTGGGCCCAGAAGAGGACCGTGCCCCAGTTCCAGTGCGAGATGTCGGCCACGCCGATGAAAGCGAGGGTGATCTCGGTGAGGACGGCGAAGATGACCGTGCCGACGAAGCCGGAGGCGATCACGGCGGTGAGGTTCGGCATGATCTCGAAGAGGATGATCCGCCAGGTCGGCTCCCCGGTGGCGCGGGCCGCCTCCACGTAGTCGCGGCGGCGCAGCGACAGCGTCTGGGCGCGCAGGATGCGCGAGCCCCAGGCCCAGGAGGTCAGGGCGATGGCGAAGGCGATGAGCAGGTCGCCGGTGTCGGGGACGAAGCTCGCGACGATGATGATCAGCGGGAGTCCGGGCAGCACCAGGAAGATGTTGGCGAGCGCGGAGAGGATCTCGTCGGCCGCCCCGCCGAGGAAACCGGCGCTCACTCCGATGAGGACCGAGAGCACGGTGGCGATGAGCGCCGCGACGAACCCGACGACGAGGACGCCCCGGGTGCCCACCAGGATCTGGGAGAGGACGTCCTGCCCGGTGTGGGTGGTGCCGAACCAGTGTGCCCCGGAGGGGGGTTGGAGAAGCTGGTCGCTCATGGCATCGGGGTCGTACGGGGCGATCCACGGGCCGATGACGGCCAGCAGGACGAAGACGGCGAGCATGAGCAGGCCGGTACGGGTCTTGCCGCCGCGCAGGAACCGGAGCCGGGCCCGGCGGGTGGGCGCCTCGGGTGCGGGCGCGCCGTCCAGGACGGCGGTGTCGGTGGCGGTGATGGACATGGGACCTACGCCTCCTTCCGGGTGCGGGGGTCGAGGGCGGCGTAGACCAGGTCGGCCAGGAGGTTCGCGGCGAGGACGGAGAGCGTGATGATCAGGAAGACGCCCTGCATCAGCGGGTAGTCCTTGGCGCCGACCGCCTGGAGCAGCTGGAAGCCGATGCCCGGGTAGGTGAAGACCATCTCGACCAGCAGCGTGCCGCCGACGATGAAGCCCAGGGAGAGGGCGAAGCCGGAGATGTTGGGGAGGACCGCGTTGCGGGCCGCGTAGCCGAACATGACGCGCCGCTCGGAGAGCCCCTTGGCCTGCGCCACCATCACGTAGTCCTCGGAGGAGACGGTGACCATCATGTTCCGCATCCCGAGGATCCACCCGGCCACGGCGCTGAGCACGATCGTCACGCCGGGGAGGACCGCGTGGTAGAGCGCGCTGGAGATGAACGGCCAGTCGAGGGCCGGGACGAGCCCGTTGTCGTACCCGCCGGAGTTCGGGAAGAGCGACCACTTCTCGGCGAACAGGGCGATGGCGATGAGGCCGAGCCAGAAGTAGGGGATGGAGGAGATGAACGTGGTGACGGGCAGCAGTCCGTCCAGCCACGAGCCGCGCTTCCAGCCGCTGTAGACGCCGATACCGGTACCGAGGACGAAGCTGATCAGGGTGGTGACGCCGACCAGGGCGAGCGTCCAGGGCAGGGACTGGGTGATCACCTCGCTGACCGGGGTCGGGAAGAAGGTGAAGGAGAGGCCCAGGTCCCCGTCGAGGAGGTGGGACCAGTAGTCGGTGTACTGCTGCCAGAGCGACTGCTGCTTGTCCAGGCCGAAGAGGGCCTTGAGGGAGTCGATGGCCTTGGTGTCCAGCTGGCCCTGGTAGCGGCTGAGCAGGGCCTGGACGGGGTCGCCGGGCATCAGGCGCGGGATGAGGAAGTTGATGGTGATGGCGGCCCAGGCGGTGACGGTGTAGAAGGCGATGCGCTGGAGGAGGTACTTCACCGGGAGACCTCCTTGGCCGACGCGGCCTCGGTGGCGCCCGCGTCCCCGTTCCCGTACGACCGCACGCCCGCGCCCTCGCCCTCGTACAGCCAGCAGGCCGCCCACTGGCCGTCCGCGAGGTCGAAGCGGGGCGGCAGTTCGGTGCGGCAGCGCTCCATGGCCTTCGGGCAGCGGGGGTGGAAGCGGCAGCCGGGCGGCGGGGCGATGAGGGAGGGCGGCTCGCCGCTGCCGGTCTCCTCCTGGTCGGCCGCTGCGGCCACCCGGTCCGGGTCGGGCGCGGAGGCGATGAGGAGCTGGGTGTAGGGGTGGGCGGGGTGCTGGGTGACGGTCTCGCTGTCGCCGCCCTCGACGATCCTCCCCGCGTACATGACCAGGGTGGTGTCGGCGAAGTAGCGGGCGGAGGCGATGTCGTGGGTGATGTAGAGGACGGCCAGGTGCAGGCGCTCCTTGAGGTCACGGAGCAGGTTGAGGACGCCGAGGCGGATCGACACGTCGAGCATGGAGACGGGTTCGTCGGCGAGCAGGACCTGCGGGTCGGCGCCGAGCGCGCGGGCGATGGCGACGCGCTGGCGCTGCCCGCCGGAGAGCTCGTGCGGGAACTTGTCCAGGTACTGGTGGGGCGGGGTGAGCTGGACCCGGTTCAGCAGGTCGGTCAGGGCCCGCTCCAGCTCCTCCTTCCCGCTGCCCGCCCGGCCGTGGATCTTCAGGGCGCGGGTCAGGTGGTAGCGCACGGTGTGGACCGGGTTCAGCGAGGCGAACGGGTCCTGGAAGATCAGCTGGACCCGGCGTACGTAACGGCGGAAGGACCGGCCACGTCCGGCCACGACGGGCTCGCCGCCGAGCCGTATCTCGCCCGAGGTGAGCGGGTGGAGCTGGGCGAGCAGGCGGGCGACGGTGGACTTGCCCGAGCCGGACTCCCCCACCAGGGCCGTGACCGTGCCGCGCCGCAGCCGGAGCGAGACGTCGTCGACGGCGTGGACGCTGCGGCGCTCCCGGGCGAACAGGTCGCGGGCGGTGCGCCGCAGGGGAAAGTGTTTGGTGACTCCGCGTGCTTCGAGCACCACGTCGGTGCCGGTGGGCCCGGCGCCCGCGGCGGCGTCGGCTCCGGCCCGTACGTTCTCGGACTGGTCGGTGGTCATGGCCGGTTCTTCCCCGTGCTTACTTGGCGGGCGTGAGGTTCAGCACGATCTCCAGCGCGCTGGGCTGGGTGTGCTGCGGCGGGGCGTACGGGTTGGCCTCGGTGGGCCAGCCGATCCAGTTCTTCGTGGAGTACTCGGCGCCGATGGGGGCGGCGGCCGTCGGGATCATGGGCGCCTGCTCCACGAAGATCTTCTGGAGGGTGTTGAGGGCCTTGCTCCGGGTCTTCTGGTCCTTGGCGTTGGCGTACTCCTTCAGGGCGGTGGTCGCCTCGTCGCTCTTGAAGCGGCCGAAGTTGCCCTGCTGGGAGCTCTTGCCGATGGGCTGGAGGAGCGCGCCGTCCATGATGTTCTGGTACATGTCGTAGGGCGTGGCGCCGCTGTTGGTCCAGCGCAGGGTGGCGTCGAAGTTGCCGTTGGCCACGTCCACGCCCCAGGCCTCGGCGGTCTGGGTCTTGACCTTGGCCTCGATGCCGAGCTGCTTGACGTTGTCCTTGATGATGGCGAGACCGGTGATGTAGTCGTTCCAGCCGGCCGGGTCGGTGAAGGTGAGCGTCACCGGCTTGCCGGACGGGTCCTTGAGCACCCCGCCGCTGAGCTTGAACCCGGCCTCGTCGAGGAGCTTCTTGGCCCCGGCGACATCGGGCTTGGTGGTGACGCCCTGGTACTCGGGGGCGAGGAAGGGCTCACCGGCGGGGAGCGGGATGCCGGTGGGGCTGGTGATCTCCGGGTAGAGCGTGGCCTGCGCCTGGATGTGGATGGCCTTGCGGTCGACGACCATCGCCATCGCCCGGCGCAGCGCCGGGTTGTCGAAGGGCTTGCGGGCGGTGTTGAACCAGAGGCCGTGGACACCGAGGCCGGAGGGGAACCACAGCTTGTGGTTCTTGGGGTCCTTGTCGATGAAGAGCTGCTTGTGGTTCGGCATGAAGACGAAGGACCACTCGACCTTGCCGGTGGCCAGCGCGGTGGTGGCGGCGCTGTTGTCGTTGTACGCGGTGTAGCGCAGCTCCTTGACCTTGGTCCGGCCGTTCCAGTAGGTCGGCGTGGCGGTCAGGGTGGTGGTCTGCGGGGTGAACGTCTTGAGCTGGTACGGGCCGGAGCCGACCGGCGTCCGGTTGGGCCAGGTCTCCGGGTTCTTGACCTTCTCCCAGATGTGCTTGGGCACGATGAACATCTGGATGATCTTGTTCTGGTTGACGAACTGGGACTCCTCGAAGGTCAGGACGACCTTTCCGTCCTCGACCGCGACCCCGTCGAAGGGGATGCCGTCCCAGTTGAGCGCCGGGTGCTTCTTCAGGAGGTTGAAGGTGAACTCCACGTCGGCCGCCGTCAGGGGCTTGCCGTCGGCCCACTTCGCCCGCTCGTCGAGGGTGAAGGTGACCTTGGTGAAGTTGGCCTCCCACTCCCAGTCGGTGGCGAGCCAGGGGTCCGCCTTGTCGGTGGGCTTGATCATGTTCGTCATGGCCAGCGGCTCGTAGATCATGTACCGGTAGCCGAGGGTGGCGCCCGCCGAGGTGTTGAGGAACGGGTTGCTGTTGTTGGTCTGCGGCCCGTCCGGCTTGCCGAGGGTCAGTACGCCGGTGGCTCCCCCGCCACCGCCCTTGTTGGCACCGGAGTTGGCGTTCGAGCAGCCGGCGGCGAGGGCGATGACGACGGTGGCTGCGGCGACCGCTCTGAGCGTGGTGCGACGGCGTACGGACATGGCGACTCCAGGAAGGGGCTGCCACCGGGTCACGGAGATCCGGCGGAGGGTGGAAGGGGCGAGCGGGGCGCGGCCGGGGGCGGCCGGGTCCGTCACGGCGCCGAGTGGCGCACGACCAGTTCGGTGGGCAGCACGGCCGGGCCGTCGGGTACGGGCGTGCCGCCGAGGTGGGAGAGCAGCATCCGGGCCGCCGTCTCACCCATGCGGCGGGTGGGCTGGCGCACGGTGGTGAGGGGCGGTTCGGTGTGTTCGGCCATCGGGATGTCGTCGAAGCCGACGACCGCGACATCGTCCGGGACCCGGCGTCCGGCGGAGCGCAGGGCCCGCAGGGCGCCTGCCGCGCTGATGTCGTTGTGCGCGAAGACGGAGTCGAACGCGACGCCCCGGGCGAGGAGTTCCGCCATGGCGAGGCGGCCGCCCAGCTCGGTGAAGTCCCCCTCGGCGACGAGGGCGTCCGGGAGGACCGAGCGGAATCCGCCCAGCCGGTCCCGTACGCAGCCGAAGTGCGGGGGGCCGGTGAGGACGACGGGCCGGGAGCGTCCGGCGGCGAGCAGGTGGCGGGCCGCCGACGCTCCTCCCTCGTGGTTGGTGGTCACGACGGAGGGGAACGCGGGGTGGTGGCCGCGGTCGTCGATGAGGACGATCGGCAGGCCGTCGCGGTGCAGGGCGGTGAGGTGGCCGAGGGTGTTCTCCGGTTCCACGACGACGAGCCCGTCGAAGGCGCGCGCCGACACCTGGCTGGTGAAGCGCTGGACGGATTCGGCGCCCCGGTTGCAGGTGAAGAGCAGCAGCCCGTAGTCGGCGGCCTCGACGGTGTCGACGACCCCCTGGAGCAGTTCGCCCATCCACGGCCAGGTCAGCGAGGGGACCAGCATGCCGACCGTACGGCTGGAGCCGCGAGCCAGGCCCACGGCTCCGGAGCTGGGCACATAGCCGAGTTGTGCGATCACTTCACGAACGCGGGCGGCGGTGGTGCCGTCCACCTCGCCCTTGGTGTTGATGACCCGCGACACGGTCGTCTTGCTGACGCCGGCCTCACGGGCGACATCGGCGATGGTGACACGCATCTGGGCCTCCGTTGGACCAGGAAAGGGGCAGGCTGGAGCAGAGCTGGGGCAGGACTGGGGCAGGCAGCGGGGCACGGCGGTGGGCATGCCGGGAGACGTGTCCGGTACCGGTTCCGGAACCGGTACCGGCGTTGCGGCAGGAGTTAACCCCGCCGACACAGGGCCGTCAATACTTCACGCCGAGATTGGTCCGGCCCCATCTGCCGACCGGGCAGGGCGCGTTGTGCGTTCACCTCTTGAACATGTCGGGAACATACGAGAGCCGCCACCCCCGGATCGGGGCGGCGGCTCTCGTACGGTCCCGTACGGTCCGGACCGGTCGGGCTACTCCGTGGGCTCCACGCCCGCCCTCAGCAGGCCGTAGGTGTACGCGTCCTCCAGCGCCTGCCAGGACGCGGCGATGACGTTCTCGGCGACCCCCACGGTCGCCCAGTCGGCCGTGCCGTCGCCCGTGGTGATCAGCACCCGGGTGGTGGACTCGGTGCCCGTACGGCCCTCCAGGATGCGGACCTTGTAGTCGACCAGCTCCAGCTTGGCGAGCTGCGGGTAGATCCGCTCCAGGGCGACGCGCAGGGCCCGGTCCAGGGCGTTGACCGGGCCGTTGCCCTCGGCGGTGGCGACGATGCGCTCGCCCTTGGCCCAGAGCTTCACGGTGGCCTCGTTGGCGTGGACGCCGTCGGGGCGGTCCTCGACGATCGCCCGCCAGGACTCCGTACGGAAGTAGCGCCGGGCCCTGCCCTCCACCTCGCCGCGCAGCAGGAGTTCGAAGGAGGCGTCGGCGGCCTCGTAGGTGTAGCCCTGGAGTTCGCGCTCCTTGACCCGCTCCACGACCCGGCCGACCAGGGCGCGGTCGTCGCCGAGGTCGATGCCGAGCTCCTTGCCCTTCAGCTCGATGGAGGCGCGGCCCGCCATGTCGGAGACCAGCATCCGCATGGTGTTGCCGACCAGCTCCGGGTCGATGTGCTGGTACAGGTCCGGGTCGACCTTGATCGCGGAGGCGTGCAGCCCGGCCTTGTGGGCGAAGGCCGAGACACCCACGTACGGCTGGTGGGTGGAAGGGGTGAGGTTGACGACCTCGGCGATGGCGTGCGAGATCCGGGTCATCTCGGCGAGGGCGCCCTCGGGCAGCACCTTCATGCCGTATTTCAGCTCCAGGGCGGCGACCACCGGGAAGAGGTTGGCGTTGCCGACCCGCTCGCCGTAGCCGTTGGCCGTGCACTGGACGTGGGTGGCGCCGGCGTCCACGGCGGCCAGGGTGTTGGCGACCGCACAGCCGGTGTCGTCCTGGGCGTGGATGCCGAGCCGGGCCCCGGTGTCCGCGATGACCGTGGCGACGACGGCCTGGACCTGGGCGGGGAGCATGCCGCCGTTGGTGTCGCAGAGGATGACGACCTCGGCGCCCGCCTCGTACGCGGTACGGACCACGGACTTGGCGTACGCGGCGTTGGCCCGGTAGCCGTCGAAGAAGTGCTCGCAGTCCACGAACACCCTGCGGCCCTGTTCGCGCAGGTGGGAGACGGTGTCGCGGACCATCTCCAGGTTCTCCTCCAGGGTGGTGCGCAGGGCCAGCTCCACATGGCGGTCATGGGACTTGGCGACCAGCGTGATCACCGGGGCGCCGGATTTCAGGAGCGCTTTCACCTGGGGGTCGTCGGCCGCGCTGCCACCGGCCCGGCGGGTCGCGCCGAACGCCACGAGCTGGGCGTTCTCGAACGTGATCTCCTGCTGGGCGCGGGCGAAGAACTCGGTGTCACGGGGATTGGCACCCGGCCAGCCGCCCTCGATGTACCCGACACCGAAGGTGTCCAGGTGCCGGGCGATGGTCAGCTTGTCGGCGACCGTCAGGTTGATGCCCTCACGCTGAGCACCGTCGCGCAGTGTGGTGTCGAAGACATGGAAACTGTCGTCGGTGGCGTTGGCCTTGGTGGTCATGCTGATCTGACTCCTGTCGGATGAGTGGATCCGGACGGTCTGGGGCTGCTCGGGGAACCCGGAACAGCCCCCAGCTCCACTTGCCCCCATCATCTCGCGCGCTCCGCCCCGGCCCGGGGTGCGGGCCGGAAAACGAAAAAACCCCTCGCGGGTGCGAGAGGTCTGCGCGCGGGTCTGGGGCACGGTGGCCGCGCCGTACATGGTGGTACGGAACGGTCACTGCGGACCGGCGCGCCTGCTGCCAATAATCATGACGAACGAGGACACGGCAGAAGTCTCGCACAGTGACGCGTCCGTGACGGGGGTGTCTCAGGATGCGGTCGTGAGATCGGTCGCACCGCTCAGTCCGCCGTAGGCCTCAGCGTCTCGTCCAGGAACTCCGCCGCCTGCACGAGGACCCGTTCCCGGCCCGTCCCCGGGATCCCCACCGTCACATGGACGCTGAACCCGTCCAGCAGCGCCCGCAGCCGGGTCGCGAACCGGTCGGCGTCCACCGCCCGGAACTCCCCGCGCGAGACCCCCTCGGCGAGCAGCGCCACCAGGTCCCGGTGCCAGGCCCCCTCGATGGCGGCCTGCCGGGCCCTGGCCTCGTCGTCCGCGTTCTGGGAGCGCCCCCAGACCTCCAGCCAGAGCGTCCAGTGGGGGTCACGGTGACCGGCGGGCAGGTAGAGCCCGATGTACGCCTCCAGCCGCTCGCGGGCGGTCCCCGGCTCGGCGAGGAGGGCGCGGCGCTCGGCCCCGAGGCGGTTCTCGCTCCACTCCAGGGTCTGGAGCAGCAGCTCGTCCTTGGTGCGGAAGTAGTAGAGCAGGTGCCCGCTGCTCATCCCGACCTCGCGCCCGAGCCCCGCCATGGTCAGCCCGTCGAGCCCGCGCGCGGCGATGGTGGCCATGGCGGCGGCGAGGACGTCCTCACGGGGCGGGGCGGCGTGGTGGGTGCGGCGGGGGGCTGTCATGGGTTCGGCTCGGACCTTCGGCTGCTCTCGGGGTCAGATCTTCGGCTGCTGCTGGGTGATGCAGTGGATGCCTCCACCGCCGGCAAAGATCGTACGGGCGTCGACGAGGGTCACCGTACGGTCCGGGAAGAGGCCCTGGAAGATCGCGGCGGCCTCCTCGTCGCGCGGGTCGTCGAAGGCGCAGAGGACCACGCCGTCGTTGCAGAGGTAGTGGTTGATGTAGGAGTAGTCGACCCACTCGCCGTCCTCGTCCCGCAGCACGGTGGGAGCGGGCACCTCGACGACCTCCAGCGGGCGGCCCCGGGCGTCGGTGGCGGCGCGCAGGACGGCCAGCAGCTCCCGGGTGACCTCGTGGTCGGGGTGGGCCGGGTCCGGCTGGACGTGGGCGACGACGGTGCCCGGGCGCACGAAGGCGGCGACGATGTCGACATGGCCGAGCGTGCCGTACGTCCCGTAGTCGCCGGTCAGCCCACGCGGCAGCCAGATGGCCTTCTCCGTACCCAGGCGGGCGTGGATCTCCGCCTCGACCTGCTCCTTGCTCCAGCCGGGGTTGCGCTCCTTGCCGAGCTGGACGGTCTCGGTGAGCAGGACGGTGCCTTCGCCGTCGACGTGGATCGCGCCGCCCTCGTTGACGAGCGGGGAGCTGTGGGCGGGGGTGCCGGTCAGCTCGGCGACGGCCCGCGCGATGTGCTGGTCGCGCTCCCAGCGGGCCCAGCCCTGGGCGCCCCAGCCGTTGAACGTCCAGTCGACGGCGGCGAGCGTGCGGCCGTCGGTGACGAAGGTGGGCCCGATGTCCCGCATCCAGGCGTCGTCCAGCGGCCGTACGACCAGCTCGACGTCCGGCCCGAGCAGGGCGGCGGCGCCCTCCTCCTGGCCCGGCCCGACGACCATCGTGACCGGCTCGAAGCGGCGTACGGCCCGGGCGACGGCGGCCCAGGCGCGGCGGGCCCCGTCCAGCTCGGCGTCGGAGGCGAAGGTGGGGTTGGGGCCGGGCCAGGCCATCCAGGTGCGCTCGTGGGGGGCCCACTCGGGGGGCATACGGAAGGAGGCGGGGGTGGGGGTGGCTGCCATGGGGGGGCTCCTGGTCGCGGTTATTAGAGTGTCACTCTAACTGCATTTCACAGCTTTACGGAAGTTTCTTGCGGCAGATTTAGAGCGGCGCTCTACTTCTCGGGTACGGAAAAGGCCGCACCGGCTGAGGAGCCGGTGCGGCCTGGTCCAGGGGCCGGGAGCCTCCTAGCCGAGCGGGTGCATCCAGCCGTGGGTGTCCTCGGCGGTGCCGCGCTGGATGTCGAGCAGGCGCTCGCGCAGCTTCATGGTGACCTCGCCGGGCGTGCCGTCGCCCTGGGTCCACTCGCCGCTCGCGGTCTTCACCGTGCCGACGGGGGTGATGACGGCGGCGGTGCCGCAGGCGAAGACCTCGGTCAGGGTGCCCTTCGCGGTGTCGTCGCGCCACTGGTCGATGGAGATACGGCCCTCCTCGGAGCCGTAACCGAGGTCACGGGCGACCTTGAGGAGGGAGTCGCGGGTGACCCCGGCGAGGAGGGAGCCGGTGAGGGAGGGCGTGATGATCTTCTTGGTGCCGTCCTCCTGGGCGTACACGAAGTAGAGGTTCATCCCGCCGAGCTCCTCGACCCACTTGTGCTCGACGGCGTCGAGGTAGGCGACCTGGGCACAGCCGTGTTCGGCGGCCTCGGCCTGGGCGAGGAGGGAGGCCGCGTAGTTGCCGCCGGTCTTGGCGTCGCCCATGCCGCCGGGGACGGCGCGGACGCGGTTCTCGGAGAGCCAGATGGAGACGGGCTTCACGCCACCGGGGAAGTAGGCGCCTGCGGGCGAGGCGATGACCAGGAAGAGGTACTCATTGGCCGGCTTCACGCCGAGGCCGACCTCGGTGGCGATCATGAACGGGCGCAGGTACAGCGACTCCTCGCCGCCGTGCGCCGGGACCCACGCCTTGTCCTGCTGCACCAGCGCGTCGCACGCCGCGATGAACGTCTCGACGGGCAGCTCGGGCATGGCGAGCCGGGCGGCCGAGCGCTGGAAGCGGCGGGCGTTGGCGTCGGGGCGGAACGAGGCGACCGAGCCGTCGGGCTGGCGGTAGGCCTTGAGCCCCTCGAAGATCTCCTGCGCGTAGTGCAGGGTCATGTTGGCCGGGTCCAGGGACAGCGGGCCGTAGGGGACCAGCTCGGCGTCGTGCCAGCCGCGGCCCTCGGTCCAGCGGATCGTCACCATGTGATCGGTGAAGTGCCGGCCGAATCCGGGGTTGGCCAGAATCGCCTCGCGCTCCGCGTCGGACAGCGGGTTCGAGGAGGGCTTGAGCTCGATCGTGGGCGTCGTCATGAGTGCGTGTCCTTCACCGGTCTTGTGTGTGATGGACCGCGCCCACACCCGTTCTCGCCCGACGCTTTTCGGCCAGGTCGTAGGACGTCCGAGCTTTACCGCGAGCCACGGCCCCGCGTTCGATTATCGCTTGCGGGGGGCCAGGCACGAAATGGTGGGAATGCGGTCCGGGGGTCGATGGTGGCACCCGGAGGCCGCACAGGAGAAGCCGCCGGGCGCTGATGCGACCCGGCGGCTTCGAAGTGGAGTCGTCGGGTCAGCTCGCTACGCGTACCGCGAGGGCGTCGCCGATCTGGTCGGTCGTGCGCGTGGCGGCGGCTCCGTCGCGCTCCGCGAGGTCGGCGGAGACGGCGTCCTCGATGCGCACGGCCTCGGCCTCGTAACCGAGGTGGCGCAGCAGGAGGGCGACGGAGAGGACCGTGGCGGTCGGGTCGGCCTTGCCCTGCCCCGCGATGTCGGGGGCGGAGCCGTGGACCGGCTCGAACATCGACGGGAACGCGCCCGTCGGGTTGATGTTGCCGGAGGCGGCCAGGCCGATACCGCCGGTCACGGCGGCGGCGAGGTCGGTGAGGATGTCGCCGAAGAGGTTGTCGGTGACGATGACGTCGAAGCGCTCCGGCTGGGTGACGAAGAAGATCGTCGCGGCGTCGACGTGCAGGTAGTCGGTGGTGACCTGCGGGTATTCGGCGGCGACCCGGTCAAAGGTGTTCTTCCACAGGTGGCCGGCGTAGACGAGGACGTTGTTCTTGTGGACCAGCGTCAGCTTCTTGCGGGGCCGGGCGGCCGCGCGCTCGAAGGCGTCCCGGACCACGCGCTCGACGCCGTACGCCGTGTTGACGCTGACCTCGGTGGCGACCTCGGCGGGCGTACCGGTGCGCAGGGAGCCGCCGTTGCCGGTGTACGGGCCCTCGGTGCCCTCACGGACGACGACGAAGTCGATGTCGGGGCGGCCGGCGAGCGGGGTCGCGGTGTTCGGGAAGAGCTTGGAGGGGCGCAGGTTGATGAAGTGGTCGAAGGCGAAACGCAGCTTCAGCAGCAGCCCGCGCTCCAGGACGCCGGACGGCACGGACGGATCGCCGATCGCGCCGAGGAGGATGGCGTCGTGGTTCTTGAGCGCCTCCAGCTCCGCGTCCGGGAGGGTCTCCCCGGTGCGGTGCCAGCGCTGGGCGCCGAGGTCGTACTGCTTGGTCTCCAGCTTCACATCCTGCGGGAGCACAGCGTTGAGGACCTTGAGGCCCTGGGCCACGACTTCCTGGCCGATTCCGTCACCGGGGATCACTGCGAGATCGATGCTGCGAGACATGCGGGAAAGCCTAACGGTGCGTCCCACCCCATGACACCCGACGTCCACGATGCGGACAGCGGGTGGCGGACAGCGGACAGCGGGCACGGGCGTTCGGGGTGGGGCGAGAGGGTTACGGGGTGGGGGCGGGCGGCTCAGCGGCCGCGCGGGCCGCTCAGTGGCTGCGCGGGCCGCTCAGTGGCGCGGCGGGCGGGCTGTCCAGCGGCGCGGCGGCCCAGTAGGCCGCTCAGTGGCCGGTCGAGCCGCCGTTGTCCCGGCGGTCGAGGGCGCGCTGGAGCGCGGCGGCGGCGTTCCGGCGCTCGGCCTCGGCCTGGTGGGAGCTGTGACGGACGCGGCGGGTGGTGGTGTTGGCCATGATGGATCGACTCCTTGAGATCGCATGGATGCCGGGGGGGCGGGCCGCACATCGCAGGGCGGCGCCGGGGCCTGGCCGGGATCGGATTTCGAGGTGCCGGAAGGAGCGGGGAGCGTACGCCGCAGGGGTTACCTGCTTCAGGGCGTGCGCCCGCAACCGCCACAGTCGCTCGATCGAGCGAGTTCGTTCGGCTCCTACAAAGCTAGGACAGCCGAGCCACTCTGTCTCTACAGTTAGTCGGACTTCCTACTATCTGAGACGGCCACTCCCCCGCGCTCCGCCCGGAGTTCCCGGATCAGCGCCCGTACGGCGAGGGATCGCGCCTGCTCAGGGGTGGTGACATAGCCGATCGAGCGAGTGGGCCGGTCGGGTCCGAGAGCAGTGATCTCGATTCCGTCAGGTGCTCCGAACAGGGACAGACCGGGCATGATCGCCATACCGAGACCACGGGACACCATCGAGAGCACCGCTCCGTCGTCCTCGGCCTCCACCGTCGCCCGGGGGATCCACGCCTGGGCCGCCCACCAGTCACGTGTGTACGAGGTGCAGTTCTCGGCCCAGTCGACCAGCGGCAGCGTCCGGGGCGCGGGGTGTCCGGCCGGGTGCACAAGGGAGTACTCCTCCTCCAGCAGTACGCCGCCGATCAGCCCGGGCTCCACCGGCGCGCTGGTCCCGACCGTCGCGACGGCCAGATCGGCCCGCCCGTCCAGCACCTCACCGGCCGTGCCCCGCCCCACCTCACGCACCATCCGCACCACCGGCTCGACCCCCGGGTGGCGGGCCGTGAGGCGTTCCAGCGCGGGCGGCAGCAGATACAGGGCGGCGCTGCGGAACGCGGCGATCCGCAGCGGCCCGCTCACGGTGTCCGCCCCGGCGGGGCCCGCGGCGATGCCCCGGGCCTCGGCGCCCATCACATCGAGCAGCCGCAGGATGCGCCGGGCGTGCCCGGCGACCACGTCGCCGGCCGGGGTGGGCGTGGCGCCCCGGCGGCCGCGCTCGAAGAGCACGGCGCCGATCCGGCGCTCGCTGGTCCGGACGGAGTGGGAGACGGCGGACTGCGTCATGCCGAGGGCGCGGGCGGCGGCGGAGAACCCGCGCGCGTCGGCGACGGCCGCGATGACGCGGAGCTCGTGCGGGGCGAGGTCGGTCATCGCGCCTCAGAGAAGCCGGACCCGGTCGAGCTGGGCCCAGGAAAGCCGGGCCCAGGCAAACCGGACCCCGGAAAGTCGGGCCCATGAAAGCTGTTCATGGAAACGATTCTTCCATCGACACCACCCTCTCCCTCCCCCGCCCCTTTCCCTCCTACCGTCGACGTCATGACGACACAGCGCACCACCGGTACCGCCCGCACCTCCCGCACCATCCACCTCGCCGCCCGCCCGCACGGCTTCCCCACCGCGGACCTCTTCTCCGTCCACGAGGCACCTGTCCCCGAGCCCGCCCCCGGCACGGCGGTGGTGGAGAACCTCTACCTCTCCGTGGACCCGTACCACCGCGAGGAGATGGACGGCGGCTGGGAGCTGGGCGTCCCGCTGGAGGGGCGGGCGCTGGGCCGGGTGACGGCCTCCCGTGCCCCCGGGTTCACGGAGGGGGACCTCGTCCTGCACCGCCGGGGGTGGCGGACCCATGCGGTGGTGGCGCCGGGCGAGGCGGGGGTGCGGAAGGTGCCCACGTACGACGGGGTCCCGCTCACCGCGTACATGTCGATCCTCGGCGGCACCGGGCTCACCGCCTATGTGGCGCTCACCCGGACGCTGGAGTTCCGGGCCGGTCAGGATCTCTTCGTCTCGGCGGCGGCGGGCGGGGTCGGTACGGCGGTGGGGCGCATCGCCCGGCTGCTCGGCGCCGGGCGGATCATCGGCAGCGCGGGGACGCCCGCGAAGGTGGGCCGGCTGACCGGGGAGCTCGGCTTCGACGCGGCGTTCGACTACCACGACGGCCCGGTCGGGGAGTTGCTGGCGAAGGCGGCACCGGACGGGATCGACGCCTACGTGGACAACGTCGGCGGGGACCACCTGGAGGGCGCGATCTCCGTACTCCGCGAGCACGGGCGGATCGCCTGGGTCGGCGCCATCTCCCAGTACCACTCCGCGCACGAGCCGCCCGCCGCCCCGCGCAACCTGTTCGACATCGTGGAGAAGAGCCTGCGGCTGGAAGGGGTGATGGTGCGTAACTTCTACGACGTGGCAGCGGAGTTGGAGGACTTCCTGGTGCCGCATCTGCGGAGCGGGCTGGTCGTGCCCGATGTCACGGTGGTGGACGGCTTCGAGCGGACGGTGGACGGGTTCCTCGGGATGCTACGGGGCGAGAACACCGGCAAGATGCTGATCCGGGTCGCCGACTGAGGCCCAGGGGCGGGTCGTTGACCACGCCCCGGAGCAAGTCGACCATGCCTCACAGCAGGTCGCCGTCGCGCCAGTCGAAGACGAGCGGGTCGGTGGCGGCGGGCAGTACGTGCCCGGCGGCCGGGCGGACGTAGGTGCTGCCCTCCTCCTCCGGCAGCGGGACGGTCCCGTGCGGGCCGAGGGCGGCGAGGCTCCCCGGCCACACCTGCCAGCCGCGCGCCCCGTAGAGCGCCGCGCCCGCGTCGGAGGCGGACAGGGCGCCGAACTCGTAGGCCCCGTCGACGACCCGTTCCAGCGCGCCCATCACCCGGTGGCCGAGCCCCTGACGGCGGCGGCCGGGGCGGACGGCGACGGCTTCGACGTATCCGGCGCGCAGCGAGCGGCCCTCGTGGAGCACCCGGCGCTGGACGATGGAGCCGTGGGCGATCAGCAGCCCCCCGGTGTCGCGGACGAGGGCGTGGACGCCGCCCAGGGAGTGCTCCCAGTCGTCGTCGCCGAAGTCGCCCTCGAAGGCGGAGTCCAGCAGGGCGCGGATCTCGTCCCGTACAGCCGCGGTCAGCTCATAGGTGTGGGCGGCGTGCACCGCGGGGAGCTCGGTCATCCCCCCAGTTTCCCAGGCACCCGCTCCCACCAGGCACGCAGGGGCGATTCGGGCGGGGCGGCCGCTGCCCGGGACGGAACGCCCCGGGCAGCGGCCGGACGCGCAGGTGACGGAGCCGGACGCGTACGGCGTACGGAACCGGTACTGGCTCAGTACACCGAGACGCCGTACGCGGAGAGCGCCTCCACCACCGGCTGGTGGATGGCCGAGCCCGCGGTGCCGGAGCAGCCGGAGCTGCCGGAGTGGATGCCGAGGGCGACCGTCCCGGCGAAGTGGGCGCCGCCGCTGTCGCCGCCGGCCGAGCAGGCGGTGGTACGGACCATGCCGTAGACGGGCCCGTCGCTGTAGTTGACGGTGACGTTGACGGCGGTGACCGTGCCGGAGGTCACCTTGGTGGTGGAGCCGCTCTTGCGGATCGCCTGGCCGACGACGGCGTTGGCGGCGGAGGTGATGTCCTGGGTGGAGCCGTTGTAGAGGTCGACGGTTCCGGCGGGCGAGGAGCCGTCGGTGTAGCGGACGATGCCGTAGTCGTTGGTCGGGAAGCTGGTGCCCTCCCGGACGCCGATGACCGGACCGCCGGAACTGGCCGACCAGTTGGCGGAGATGTTGGTGCAGTGCCCGGCGGTCACGAAGTAACGGGCCCCGCCCTTGGTGACGTTGAAGGCGGCCGAGCAGCGGCTGCCGCCGCCGTAGATGGCCCCGCCGCCCAGCACCTCACGGTCGAAGACACCGGGGACGCGGCTGATGCTCACCGCCCCGCCGAGCCGCTTCGCGACGGCTTCGAGGCGGGCCATGTCCCGTGCGGAGACGGAGGAGTCGGCCTCCACCGCGACCCGGTTGGTGCGCGGGTCGATGCCCCAGGAGGTGCCGGTGATCTTCGCCTCGGCCTCCAGGGTCTCCATCGCGGCGTCGAGCTGGGCGGCGCTGCGGGCCACCCGGCGCACGGTGGCCCCGGTGGCGCGGGCCTGCTCCTCGGCCCGGTCGGTGGTGACGGTGACGACCAGGTTGCCGGTCGCGCGGTCGAGGTAGGTGCCCGCGGTGTCGGCGCCGAGCTTGCGTTCGACGGCGGCGTCCAGCGCGTACGCGGACGCCGAGGGGATCGCCGAGGGGGCAGCAGCGGCGGAGTGGACTTCGGCGGAGGTGGTGGGGGCGGTGGCGGTGGCGGTGGCGGGGGTTGCGCCGAGGCCGAGCGCTCCGGCGACGAGCAGCAGGGAAAGGCCCAGGCGCGCACGGGAGTTGCGTCTCATGGGGGGAACTCCTTCTCGGGTGACGTGTGGGGACGTACCGAGAAGGAATTTGACATGGACATTACCTTCATGACAAGACCGCGCGTCCCGGGGCCGTCGGCGGCCCGCCGCGAACCCCGGTCACCGGACACTGACCGGGACCGGCCCCCG
This sequence comes from Streptomyces sp. NPDC059452, assembly GCF_042750035.1. Taxonomy (NCBI): domain Bacteria; kingdom Bacillati; phylum Actinomycetota; class Actinomycetes; order Kitasatosporales; family Streptomycetaceae; genus Streptomyces; species Streptomyces sp. NPDC059452. The sequence goes on along the minus strand of NZ_JBHYVE010000008.1, from coordinate 15,883 downwards.
TACTGACCGACGCCCCGCTTCCCCCGGCCGCCCCCGCCCCGCACACTGCGCCCATGTCCGACACGACACCCGCACCGCAGCAATGGTCGCCCACCCATGGCGACCCGTACCGCCCCACGCCCTACCGCCCCGAGCGGATCGCCCCCGAGGAGTCCCTCGCCCGAGCCGCCCGGCTGCGGCAACGGATGGACGAGCGCAGGACCGTCCGCGCGTTCTCCCCCGATCCGGTCCCCGAGCAGGTGCTGCGCGACGCCGTCGCGTGCGCGGCCACCGCCCCCTCCGGCGCCCACCAGCAGCCGTGGACCTTCGTGCTGGTCAGGGACCCCGAGGTGCGCCGCAGGATCCGGGAGGCCGCCGAGCACGAGGAGAAGCTGAGCTACGACGGGCGGCTCGGCGAGGAGTGGCTGGCCGCCCTGCGCCCGCTGGGCACCGACGCGGTCAAGGCCCATATGACGGACGCGCCCGGCCTGATCGTGGTGTTCCAGCAGCGCTACTGGCTGGGCGAGGACGGCACCAAGCGCAAGCACTACTACGTCGACGAGTCGGTCGGCATCGCGGTGGGGATGCTCCTCAGCGCCCTGCACCTGTCCGGGCTCGCCGCGCTGATCCACACCCCGAGCCCGATGCGCTTCCTCGGTGAGGTGCTGAACCGGCCGGAGAACGAGAAGGCGTTCGCGGTCATCCCCGTGGGCTACCCGTCCGACGACTGCGAGGTCCCCGGCCTCGTACGCAAGTCGCTCGACCAGGTACTGGTGGAGATCTGAGGAGCCTCCTCACGAAGGGGCACACATGGAAACCGCCCCCCGGCCGGTAGGGGGACCGGTCGGGGGGCGGTGCTCAGGAGGGGCCTCCGCTGGGAGGACCCGGGCCCGGGGCGTCGTGCTGCGGCGCCCCGGGGAAGGGCGTCAGCCCTGGTGGGGGTAGGTGTACTCGGTCGGCGCGACCAGCGTCTCCTTGATGGCCCGGGTGAGGGTCCAGCGCTGGAGGTTCTGCGGGGCGCCCGCCTTGTCGTTGGTGCCGGAAGCACGGCCGCCGCCGAAGGGCTGCTGGCCAACGACGGCGCCGGTCGACTTGTCGTTGATGTAGAAGTTGCCCGCGGCGTAGCGGAGCTTCTCCATCGTGTACGCGGCGGCCGCGCGGTCGCCCGCGATGACCGAGCCGGTCAGCGCGTAGTCGGAGACCGACTCCATCTGCTCCAGCATGGCGTCGTAGTCCGCGTCCTCGTAGACGTGGATCGCGAGGATCGGGCCGAAGTACTCGGTCGTGAAGACCTCGTTCTCCGGGTCGGAGCAGACGATGACGGTCGGGCGGACGAAGTAGCCCACCGAGTCGTCGTACGTACCGCCCGCGACGATCGTGCACGCCGGGTCGGACTTGGCGCGGTCGATCGCGGCCTTGTTCTTGGCGAACGAGCGCTCGTCGATGACGGCCCCGATGAAGTTCGTCAGGTCGGTGACGTCACCCATCTTGATGGAGTCGACCTCGGCCGCGAACTCCTCCTGGAAACCGGAGTTCCAGATGGAGGCGGGGACGTACGCGCGCGAGGACGCCGAACACTTCTGGCCCTGGAACTCGAAGGAGCCGCGGGTCAGCGCGGTCTTGAGCACGGCGCGGTCGGCGCTGGGGTGCGCGACGACGAAGTCCTTGCCACCGGTCTCGCCGACGAGCCGCGGGTAGGTGCGGTAGTTGGCGATGTTGTTGCCGACCGTCTTCCACAGGTGCTGGAAGGTGGGGGTGGAGCCGGTGAAGTGGATACCGGCCAGGTCGCGGTGGTTCAGCGCCACCTCGGAGACGGCGATGCCGTCACCGGTGACCAGGTTGATGACGCCCTTGGGCAGACCGGCCTCCTCCAGGAGCTGCATGAGCAGCACGGCGGCGTGGGTCTGGGTCGGGGACGGCTTCCACACCACGACGTTGCCCATCAGGGCGGGGGCGGTGGGGAGGTTGCCCGCGATGGCCGTGAAGTTGAACGGCGTGATCGCGTAGACGAAGCCCTCCAGCGGGCGGTGGTCCATCCGGTTCCACACGCCCGGGGAGTTGGCCGGGGGCTGCTCGGCGAGGATCTGCCGCGCGTAGTGCACGTTGAAGCGCCAGAAGTCGACGAGCTCGCAGGGGGTGTCGATCTCGGCCTGCTGGGCGGTCTTGGACTGGCCGAGCATGGTGGAGGCGGCCAGCGTCTCGCGCCACGGGCCCGACAGCAGCTCGGCGGCGCGCAGGATGATCGCGGCACGGTCGTCGAAGGACATCGCGCGCCAGGCCGGAGCGGCGGCGAGGGCCGCGTCGATGGCGTCCTGGGCGTCCTGCTCGGTGGCTCCGGCGAAGGTGCCGATGACGGACTGGTGGTTGTGCGGCTGTACGACGTTCACACGCTCGCCGCCGCCCATCCGCTTCTCGCCGCCGATGGTCATCGGCAGGTCGATCGGGTTGTCGGCGAGCTCCTTGAGCTTCACCTCCAGACGGGCGCGCTCCGGGGAGCCCGGGGCGTAGGAGTGAACCGGCTCGTTGACCGGCGCGGGGACCTGGGTGACGGCGTCCATGGGTGCCTTGTCTCCTTGGTGTCGGCGGTGGATGTGGGTCGGCCCGGAGGCCGGTCCGGCTGGTGGGCTCAGCCCTTGGTGAGGATCGAGCGGCCGAAGAACAGCAGGTTGGCCGGCTTCTCCGCGAGGCGGCGCATGAAATATCCGTACCAGTCGGTGCCGTACGCCGTGTAGACGCGCATCCGGTGGCCCTCGGCCGCGAGCCGGACGTGCTCGTCGCTGCGGATGCCGTACAGCATCTGGAACTCGTACTCATCCAGTTTGCGCCCGGCCTGGCGGCCCAGCTCCTGGGCGATGGCGATGAGACGGGGATCGTGCGAGCCGATCATCGGGTAGCCCGCGCCCTCCATCAGGATGCGGGTGATGCGGACGTACGCCTTGTCGATCTCGGCCTTGTCCTGGTACGCGACGGAGGCGGGCTCCTTGTAGGCGCCCTTCACGATGCGTACGCGGCTGCCGGCGTCGGCCAGGCGGCGGGCGTCGTCCTCGGTGCGGAAGAGGTAGGACTGGATGACGCAGCCGGTCTGCGGGAAGTCCTTCCGCAGCTCCTCGTGGATGGCGAACATCGAGTCGAGGGTGGTGTGGTCCTCGGCGTCCAGGGTGACCGTGGTGCCGATGGCGGCCGCCGCCTCGACGACCGGGCGCACATTGGCGAGGGCGAGCTCGTGGCCGCCCTCCAGCGATTGCCCGAACATCGACAGCTTGACGGACATCTCGGCGCGCGGGCCCAGGTCGAGGGTCTTGAGCCGCTCGATGAGCTCCAGATAGGCGTCGCGGGCGGCCTCGGCCTGGGCGGGGGTGGTGATGTCCTCGCCGACGACGTCGAGCGTGACCTCCAGGCCCTTGTCGGCGGCGTCCTCGACGATCGGGACGACCTGGTCGACGGTCTCCCCGGCGATGAAGCGGTCGACGACCTGCTTGGTGCCGGGCGCGGCCGAGACGAACCGGCGCATCTTGTCGCTGCGCGATGCGGCGAGAATCACGGGACCCAGCACGGGGCACCTCCACGAATGTACGGACGAGGGGCCGTAACGGCAGGTACATGAACGTATGCGAACGGACATGAACAGACCGGTACGGCACGGATAACCACCGTGAAATCTAGGTACCGCTCCGATCCTGTGCCATCGACACCTGTCACGCATCCGTGGCCGCCATCTCAGACATCTGTATGAAAAAGCTCGGGGCGGAGTGCGAGAATGGCGGGGTGACAGGCGATTACCAGGAACTGGTCGACGAGATCTCCGCTCTCCTCGGCGCCCCCGCCACCCTGGAGAACCGCGATTTCGGCCTGGTCGCCTTCGGGGCCCACGACAGCGACGACGACAGCGCGATGGACCCGGTCCGCACCCGCTCGATCCTGACCCGCCGCTCCACCCCCGCCGTCCGCGCCTGGTTCGAGGGGTTCGGCATCACCCGGGCGACCGGCCCGGTCCGCATCCCCGCCGCCCCGGAGGCCGGGGTCTTCCGGGACCGCGTCTGCCTTCCGGTACGCCATCGGGGTGTCGTCCTCGGTTACGTCTGGCTCCTCGACACCGACCCCGGGCCGACCGACGAGCAGCTGACCGCCGCGATGGAGGTCGCCGCCCGGATCGGGGCCCTGCTGGCCGACGAGGCCCGGGCGGGGGCCGACCTCTCACGGGAGTTCGGCGCGGTGCTCACGGCCGGTCCGGGGCGGCAGCACGACGCGGCGGTGGCGGCGCTGCGGGAGGCCCTGGGCCAGGACGCGGAGGGGCTGCACACGGTGGTGTGCGTGACGCCGTGGACGGCCGACGACACCCCGTCGGTACGGGGCGTGGCCTCGGCGGCGGCGCTGGCTACGGTCGCGGGGGCGGGGGGCGTCGGCCCCTTGTCGCTGGCCGCGCTGATCCGGCTGCGGTCGGCGGACCGCCTGGACCCGGCGACGAGCGCCGCCGACCGGCTGCGTACGACGGCGGGCCCGGGGGCCGCCGGAGGGATCGCGGCACCCCGGCGGGGCCTGGACGAGCTGACGGCCTCCTGGCGGGAGGCGGTGGCGGCCGCCCGCGCGGCCCACGCCGAGACCCGCTTCGGCCCGGTCGCCCGCTGGTCGGCCATCGGCCCGTACCGCCTGCTGACCGCCCTCCCCCGCACCGGCACGGACCCCGCGGTCGCCACCCTCCTGACCCCGCTCCACAAGGAGCTGGCCCACACGGCGGAGATCTTCCTGGACTGCGCGGGCCAGGCCAGCCGGACGGCGGCCGAGCTGGGCGTCCACCGTCAGACGCTCTACTACCGCCTCTCCCGGATCGAGCAGATCACCGGCCTCGACCTCAACGACGGCGAGGACCGGCTGCTGCTGCACATGGCGGTGAAGCGGGCACGGCTGTAGGCACATGGCGGTGAAGCGGGCGTGGCTGTAGGCGGCCACCGCTTCCGTTCGCCGGTAGGTCCGGCTTCCTACTTCCCTTCCCCCCGCAGCCCCGCGTCCCACACCCAGGCCGCGATCCCCACACGGTTGCGCACCTCCAACTTCCCCTGGATGCGGGCGAGGTGGGTCTTCACCGTGCCGGGCGAGATGAAGAGCTCCGCCCCGATGTCGGCGTTGGTCATCCCGTCGGCGACCAGCTCGGCGATCTCCCGTTCACGCGGTGTCAGCCGCCCGGCGCTGCCGGGGGCCGCGCGCCGGGGCCCGGTGACACCGCGCAGCAGCCGCGTGGTGAGCTGCGGGCTGATCAGCGAGTCGCCGTTCACGGCGGCCCGCACCGCCTCGACCAGCAGCGCGGCACCCGACCGCTTCAGCAGGAAGCCGTAGGCGCCGGAGCGGAGCGCCGTATGCACGTACTCGTCCAGGTCGAAGGTGGTGACCACCACCACCCGGACCGACGGGACCTCCCGGGCCAGTTCCCTGGTGAGCTCCAGCCCGTCCATGGTGGGCATGTGGATGTCGGCGAGCAGGACGTCCGGCCGTTCCGCACGGGCCACCTCCAGCGCCTCGCGCCCGTCCGCCGCCTCGCCCACGACTTCCATGTCCGGCTGCCCGCCGAGAATCCAGCGGAACCCGTCCCGCACGCTTCGGTGGTCGTCCGCGATCACAATCCGGGTCGCCATGACATGATCCTCGCACGCTGTAGCATCGATCTGCGTGTGGAATCAACTATCCCTTTTCGCCCGGCCAGTTGGCGCTGCGGCACTGGCGGTCGCGGTCCTGTCGGCCGCGGTCGCGGTCGCGCGGGGCGGGGGAATCCACCCCCTCGTCCTGGTCTCGACGGTGGTCGCGGTGCTGGCGGCCGTGGTGCACACGGTGTGGCTGCCCGCGACAGGGCTGAAGCGGGTGGTCGCCACCGCCCCCGTGGTGTGCCTGGTCTCGCTCGGGGCGACCGCCCTCTACCAAGGGCCCGCCGACAACGCCACGGCCCTGTGGATCCTGCTGGAGACGTTCGCCCTTCTGGTGGTCGTCGTCCCGGCCGTCCGGCACCCGGGGCCCGTCGTCGCCACGGTGGTCGCGCTGGTCATGGCGGCGACGGTGACGGTGCTGCCGCTGCGGATCGCGCTGACCATCGAGCCGCCCGCCGGGCCCCGCGAGACCGTGCTGCTCTGTGTGGTCTGGGGCGCGGCGGCGGCCGTCGCCGTGGGCGCTTCCTGCTATCTGCGGTCCCTGGACAGCCACCGCCGGATCGCCGTGGCGGCCGAGCGCCGGGCCGGGCGGCTCGCCGTCGCCCGCGATCTCCATGACTTCGCGGCCCATGACGTGACCGGGGTGATGGTGCTCTCCCAGGCCGCGCAGACGCTCGCCCGGTCGTCGCCGGAACGGGCGCTGGCCCTGCTGCCGCAGATCGAGGCGGCCGGGGTGAACGCGCTGGAGGCCATGGACCGGACGATCCGGATCCTGAGCGACCTGGACGGCGACGAGAAGCGCCCACGGTCCGCCGGGGCACGGGGGCCCGGGACCGCTCCGGACGAGGAGCGCGAAGGCCGCGAGGAGCGCGAGGGCCGCGAGGGCCATGAGGCCCGTGAGGCCCATGAGGAGCACGGGCGCGTCCTCACCCTGGACGAAGTCCCCACCCTCATCGAGCGGTTCAACCGGACGGGAACCATTCCCACCCGGCTGCACCTGGCACCGGGCACCCTGGACGCGGCGCCGGACGCCGTCGGCCCGGTCGGGTACCGCGTGGTGCTGGAGGCGCTCACCAACATCCGGCGGCACGCCGCGTCCGCCTCCGAGGTGACCGTCACGGTCGCCCGCCGCCCCCGGCCTGGCGGCAGCGGCAGCGGCGCCGAGGTGCTGCGGGTCCGCGTCGTGGACGACGGTGACGGCGGCGCGGCCGGTGGCGAGGACGCCCCGGCGGCCGTCGTGAAAGCCGGGCGGAAGGGCGGTGGCACCGGGCTCGCGGCCCTGGAGCGGCGGGTCCGTGCGCTGGGCGGAAGGCTGACGGCCGAACCCGCCGAGCCCTCCGGCTGGCAGGTGACCGCGGACTTCCCCCTGGCCGCCGGGCCAGGCAGCAGGACGGCGGGTTCGGGAACGCCCAAGCCCAGGTAGCCCTTTCGGCCGACCTCGGTGGCCCCCACCCGCGCTCTCCGCTGTCTCCCGATCGGCAGATACCCCTCCCCGCCGGAGCCGGACAGCATGGTCGGCATGCAGCCACTCACTCGATGGAGCACCGGTGCGGCGGCCCTGGCGGCCGCGCTCGCGCTCAGCTCCTGCGGCTCGATCGGCGACCTCGGCGTCAAGCCCCGCAACGACAGCCGGACCTTCGGCCTCAAGGGCAGCAGCCTGACCGTGGAGTCCGGCAGCGATCTGCGCCTGGAGACGGCCGACGGCCCGGACCTCACCGTCGACCGCAACCTCACCGGCCAGGCCGCCGAAGACGGCAACGCCTCCTGGAAGCTGAAGGGAAACACCCTCGAACTCACCGCCAAGTGCAGCGGGCTCGTCCTCAACTGCGGCAGCGAGTACACCGTGAAGGTGCCCTCGGGGGTGGCCGTCACCGTGGTCACCACAGGTGCCGATGTGGTGGCCAGAGGGCTCGCCGACGCACTGACGGCCACCACCGGAACCGGGGCGATCCGGGTCGAGCGGAGCTCGGGCACCCTGCGGCTCAGCTCCGGCACCGGACGGATCGTCGTACGGGACTCCAGCTCCGCACACGTCGAGGTGCGCAGCGACAACGCCGACCACACCCTCGCGTTCCGCAAAGCTCCCAGCCGGGTTGCATCCCGTACGGGCATCGGTGACATCAGGCTCACCCTCCCCCGTGACACCACCCGTTACCGGATCGACGGCAGAGCCCAGGACCACGACACGTACCGGGTCGGGGTCCCCCACACCCCCGGGGCCTCCAACCGAATCACCGTGGAGAGCCCCCGTGGACGCGTCCTGGTGACACGGCAGAACTGATATCTCCGGGCCCACCCCGCAGACCGGCCCGGTTCTCACGGAAAACGGAAAGCTGAACACGTATGGATCTGCAGATCACCGAGCTGACCAAGGTCCACCCCGGCGGCACACGGGCCATCGACTCCTTCTCCCTGGACCTGGGACCCGGAGTGCTCGGACTGCTCGGCCCCAACGGCGCCGGGAAATCCACCCTGATGCGAGTGCTCGCCACAGTCACCAGACCCACGTCCGGCCACGTGCGCTGGCAGGGCGTCGACATCGGGGAGCACCCGGGTCAGCTGCGCCGGACCCTCGGCTACCTGCCCCAGGAGTTCGATGGGTATCCGCAGCTGACCGCCAAGGAGTTCCTCGGTTACCTGGCGTCGGCGAAGGGGCTGGACCGCAGGTCCACCCGGGGCCGGATCGCCGAGCTGCTGGAGCTGGTCAACCTCACCGACGCGGCCGGGCGGCGGCTCGGATCGATGTCCGGCGGTATGCGCCGCCGGGTCGGCATCGCCCAGGCGCTGCTGAACGACCCCGGGCTGATCATCGTCGACGAGCCGACCGTGGGCCTGGACCCGGAGGAGCGCATGCGGTTCCGCGGCCTCCTCTCCGGACTCGCCGCCGACCGCGTGGTCATCCTCTCCACCCACATCGTCTCCGACGTGGCCGCCACCGCCGACCGCATCGCGATCATGGCGCGGGGGCGCCTGCTCCGTCACGGCACACCCGAGGAGCTGCTGCGCCCGGCCGAGGGCTCGGTCTGGGAGGTCACCCTGCCCTCGCAGGAACTGGCCGCCCTGCGAACGCAGTTCGTCATCAGCTCCACCACCCGCACTCCCCTGGGGGTACGGGTCCGGCTGCTGGCGGACCGTCAGCCGCTGCCCGGGGCCGAGCCCGTCCCGCCCGAGCTGGACGACGCGTACCTCCTGACGACGTCCTCGCTGCCGGACGCCCGCCCCCAGGCGGTGGGGCGGTGACGGGCGGCCCGGTCACGGCGGTGGCCCTCGCCGCCTTCCGGGAGAGGCGCCGCCGCCCCGCGTATCTCGTGGTCCTGCTCGGCACCCTGGCGCTGGGCCTGCTGGCGGCGCCGGTCGGTGACTCCGACTTCCGGATCTTCCAGATCAGCGGCTACCGCGGCCTCTACACCAGCGGCTACGTCGGTACGGTCACCGCGCTCGGCGGCGCCGTCTGGCTGGCCCTCGCCGGATTCAGCATCACCCGCGGCACCGTCCTCAAGGACGAGCGCACCGGGGTCGGCCAGATCCTGGCCGCGACCCCGCTGGGCCGGATCCCGTACCTCCTCGGCACATTCCTCAGCAACCTGCTCGTGCTCGGTTCGATGCTGCTGGCGCTGGCGCTGACCGCCCTGGGAACGCAACTGCTCAAGGGAGAGTCGTACGGAGTCGACCTGGTGCGCCTGTTCGTCCCCTTCGTCCTGATCACCCTCCCGCTGCTGGCCGTGGTCGCGGCCTGCGCGGTCCTCTTCGACACCGTCCCGGGGCTGCGCGGCGGCATCGGCGCCCTGGTGTGGTTCGTGGTGTGGCTGGTCGGCATGATGGCGGCCCAGTCCTCCGGCGGCTACGACCTCCTGGGCATGGACCGCATCGGCGACTCCATGCGTACGGCGATCGTGGCGGGCGGCGGGCCGGCCGCCTCGGTGCACTTCGGGGTGGGACTCACCGCTGCCGACGGGGAGCTCGCCACCTTCGACTGGGCCGGGCTCGGACCGGGCGACGCGGACGGCGGCCTGCTGCTCAACTCCATACTACTGACTGGCACTTCGGTGCTGATCGCCACGGTCGCCGCACTGTGGTTCCGCCGCTTCGACCCCACGACGCCGGTGAACCGGACGGGGGCGCCGGTCGCGGGTGCGTCCGGAGCATTCGTCCGGGACGCGACCTCCGCACGAGGCACAGCCTTCGTACGGGGCACAGCCTTCGTACGGAACGCGGCCACCGCACCGGGGTCGGCCGGGCAGTCGGAGCCGGAGGCGAGGCGCAGCGCCTCCTTCGATCTGGACCCGGCGCGGATGACACCGGTCCGGTTCGGGGCCTCGCCCCTCGGAACCTTCTTCGGAGCCTTCTCCAGTGAAGTGCGGGTGCTGCTGAAGGGGGTGCACCCGTGGTGGTGGGCCGGTACGGCGGCGCTCCTGGTCACCGCCGCGCTGGTGGACGTCGACAGCCTGGTCGTGCCCGTGCTGGCGCTGGCGGTCCTCTGGCCGGTGCTGATCTGGTCCCGGCTGGGCCACCGCGCGGAGGCCGGGACGGTGGACGACCTCCTCGCCGCCTGCCCGGGTGCCGGGCGGCGGCTGCTGGCCGGTCTGTCCGCAGGCATCGCGTTCGGGTTGCTGACGGCCTCCGTCCCGATCCTGCGGCTGGCGGTCTCCGGTGACGTGACAGCGGCGGCGGCCGGGCTCGGCGGTGTGCTGTTCGTCCCCGCGCTGGCGCTGGCGTGCGGCTCTCTCAGCCGAGGCCCCCGGCTCTTCCAGGCCGGGTATCCGCTCCTGTGGTACGCGATGTTCAACGGGGTCCCCGCGCTGGACTTCCTCGGCAGCGCACCGGGCGAGGGCCCGGCCGTACCGGCGGTCATGGGTGCGGCACTGTTCCTGGCACTCGTCGGCCTCGCCGCCGACACAGTGCGCAGGGCCCGCCGCTGAACGCCCCGCGCGCCTTCGCCCGCTGTCGGCGGTGACCGGCCGCGACGCCCTCCCCGGCGGTCCGGGTCAGGACTTCCGCGTCGGAAGTGCGCGCCGTGCCAGGAGTGCGTAGCACCCGGCGGCGACGGCGATCCCGACCGGGAGCGAGAGGTCGACGCCTCCGAGGGCGGCGGCGACCGGTCCGGTGTACACCGTGTCGACGCACAGGGCCGAGGCAGTGACGCCCGCGGTGAGGGCGAGGGCCCCGGCCGGGTTGACGCCGGCGGTGTACCAGAACGGGCTGCCCCGGCTCTCGTCCGTGAGGGCCGGGCCGTCGTAGCGGTTGCGGCGGAGCAGGATGTCGGTGGCGTAGACGGCCATGCTGGGGCCGAGCAGGACGACGGTGAGCTGGAGCACGTTGCTGACGGTGCCCAGGAGGTCGGAGACGAGCAGCGCGTACAGGGTGAGGGAGACCGCCGCCGCCCCGTCCACGAGCACGCTGTACGAGCGCCGGATGCGCAGGCCCACGGCCTGGAGGGCGAGGCCCGCGCTGTAGGCGGTCAGCGCGTTGATGGCGATCGTGCCGAGGACCAGGGCCAGCAGGAAGACGGGGACGAACCAGGCCGGGAGGAGTCCTTCCAGTCCGGCCTGCGGGTCGCTCATGTCCACGGCGGTGGCGGCGAGCGCGCCGAGCGAGCAGACGACGACGCTGGGCAGGAAGCCGCCCAGGGCGGTCCAGCCGACGATCGCCCTCTTCGGTGTCGTACGGGGCAGGTAGCGGGAGAAGTCGGCGCTGGTGGTGTACGACAACGGGCCCGCCGCGACCAGCGCGAGCCCGGCCGCGAGGGTCGCCCACAGGGCGGTGCCGTGCAGCGGCTCGGCGGGGCGGTAGGAGAGGTCGGCGCGCCCGAGGACGCTGACGGCGACGACGGCGAAGGCCAGGGCGAGCGCCAGGGTGATGGGGAGGTACAGCTTCACGATCGCCGCATGGCCGTAGACGCTGATGGCCAGGGTGAGCGCGGCGATCACCATCACGACGGCGACCGTGGCGCCGTCGCCCGCCGCGATGCCCGCCCGTTCGGCCAGCGCGGTGGCGGCGCTCGCGGCGGCGGCCAGGTTGAGGGCGAAGTAGCAGACGGAGATCGCCCAGCCGACGACCGCGTTGTTGACCCGGTTGCCGCGGATGCCGTAGATCGCCCGGGTGATGACCTCGCTCGGGGTGCCCGAGGCCGGTCCGGAGATCGCGAGCACTCCGGTGAGCAGCCAGAACAGGTTGCCGGCCACGATCACCGCGAGCGCCTGAGCCAGGGTCAGGCCCATCAGGACGAGGACCCCTCCGGCCAGCAGGCTGAGGTAGTTGACGTTGGCCGCCGCCCATACGGAGAACAGCTCGCGCGGCCGGCCCCGGCGCTCGGCTTCGGGGATGTGGTCGATGCCGTGGGCCTCGATGCGCGGCGCCGTGCGGTCCGGCGCCGGGGACGCCTCCGCCGGGGCGCACGCGGTGTCGTGCCGTCCGGGAAGCGGGTCGGGAATCGTGGACGCCATGGGCCCTCCGGGTGCTGGTCGTACCCACCTGCTTGCTTATTGGTCGCACACTCAATAACGTTCACGGCATGTCGTCAAGAGTTCAGCGCCCCCGCATCCGGAAAAGTCCGGCCGCCCGACGTGCGGAAATCGTCGACGCGGCGGCGGCCGTCGCCCTGGCCGAGGGGCTGGAGTGCATCACCCTGCGGCGGATCGGCGAGGAGCTGGGGGTCCGGCCGGGACTGATCAGCCACTACTTCCCGTCGGCCGAGGAGCTGGTGGCCGAGGCGTTCGGCAGCGCCGCGAGCGGCGAGCTGGACACGCTGCTGCCGGAGGAGTCCCCCGGGGCCACCCCGACGGAGCGCCTCGCACGGTTCCTGGCCCAAACAACGGGGGAGCCGTACGACGCCATCAGCCGGCTCTGGATCAACGCCCGCCACCTCAGCCGCTACCGGCCCGTCCTGCGCGACCGGGTGACCGAGCAGGAGGCCGCCTGGCGGGGGCGCCTGGAGGGGGTGATCCGGGAGGGCGTCGAACGCGACGAATTCCGCACCTCCGAACCATCCCTGACGACCATTCAGATCCTGGTGGTGCTCGACGGGCTCGGTGCCCACGCCAATACCGGGACGGGCGAGCACCCCACTGCCGTCGTCCGCATGGCTGTTGCCACGGCAGAACGCGAACTGGGCCTTACGGAAGGCGCCTTGAGCGACTGACCGCCGACCTCCCCCCAACCGCCCTCTCGAAGAACGCCCTTGGAGTCTCCGTGCACCACCCCTCCCTCGTCCTGCTCTCCGCCCGTCTGCTCGACCCGGTCACGGGCCGCCTCCTGCCGGAGACCGCGCTGGCCGCCTCCGGAGGGCGGATCGCGGCGCTCGGCGACGACCGCGAGATCCGCGCGCTGGCCGGTGCGCCGACCACCGTGATCGACCTGAAGGGCGCGGTGGTGACCCCGGGCCTGACCGACGGGCACCTCCACCCGGTCACGGGCGCCGAGCTGACCCATGGGCTGGACCTGTCCGGCTGCAGGGACCTGGAAGCGGTACGGGAGGCGCTGGCGGGCGAAGTGCGGCGGCTGGCCCCCGGCGGCTGGCTGCATGCCTGGGGGCTCGACCCGAACGTGTTCGGCGACCGGCCGGTGGAGTCCGCCGCCCTCTCCCCCGTACTCGACGGCGTACCGGCCCTGCTCCTGCTCTTCGACGCGCACTCCATGCTGGCCAGTGCGCGCGCCCTGGAGCTCGCGGGCGTCGACGGGCCGCGCACCTTCGACCAGGCGGCCGAGGTCGTCTGCGACGCCGGGGGGCGGCCCACCGGGCTGCTGCTGGAGGACGCCGCCTGCGCACTCGTCGAGCGGGCCGCGCCCCGGCCCACCCGCGCGGAGAGCCGGGACCGGCTCGCGGCGGCCCTGCGCTCCATGGCCGCCGCCGGACTCACCGGCGGGCACGTCATGGACGCCAACGGGGACAGCCCCGCCCTCTACACCGAGCTGGACGCGGCCGGTGAACTGCCGCTGCGGCTGCGGGTCGCGCCCTGGTGCCGGCCCGGTGCGGACGCCGATGCCGTACGGGAGCTGATCGAGGGACAGGGGCGCGGCGGGGCGCTGTGGCGGACGGCGGGCGTCAAGCTCTTCATGGACGGCACGATCGACAACGGCACCGCCTGGCTGGAGCGCCCCGACTGCCACGGCGAGTCCACGCACGCCTTCTGGCCGGACCCGCAGGCGTACACCCGCGTCATCGGCGAACTCCACCGGGCCGGGGTCCCCACCGCGACGCACGCGATCGGGGACGCGGCCGTGCGGCACGCCCTGGACTCGGTGGCGGCGGCGGTGACCGCCGATGGCCCTTCCGTACGCCACCGGATCGAGCACATCGAGACGGTGCCCGACGACACCCTGGCCCGGTTCGCGGAGCTGGGCGTCATCGCCTCCATGCAGCCCACCCACTGCTGCGACTTCACCCGGGCCGACCACACCGACAACTGGTCCCGGCGGCTCGGCGAGGAGCGCGCGTCGCGGGCCTGGCGGTGCCGCGACCTGTGGGACGCGGGGGCGAAGGTCGTCATCGGCTCCGACTGGCCTATCGCCCCGTTCCCTCCGCTGGGCGTCATGGCCGGCGCCCGCCACCGCCGCCCATCGCGCGACCTGACCCAGCCCCCGCACGGCCCGGAGCAGGCACTCACCGCCCTCGAAGCCCTCCGGGCCATGACCGTCAACGCGGCCTGGGCGGCGGGCGAGGAACGGGAGGCCGGGCGGCTCGCCGTCGGCTGCCGGGCCGACCTCACGGTCCTCGCCGACAACCCGCTCACCACGGCCGCCACCGACCTGCCGGACCTGCCGGTGCTGCTCACGGCGGTCGACGGCCGCCCGACCCACCGCGACGCGAGCGTGTGAGGCCGCTATCCGCGCCGCCGATGGAACAGCCGGTTGAGCTTGACGAAGGCGAGCGCACCGAGGAAGCCGACGACGTTCAGGACGACGAACGCCGCGATGATGGACCAGAATTGATTCATGAGGTGCCCCTGCCGTTGACGGTCCGACTCCGAGTGGCTCACCTACTTCGTACAGCGCACACCCGGTCGGCGAACAGAGCCGGAAAGGTTCGTTGAGCCAGATCTGAGGTACGGCAAGGGCAACGAAATTCCGCTACTCCCGGGGCACCGCCCGGTCGCTGACCGGAACGGCCGGCACCGGCGGTGCGTCGCCGTCGCTCCGGCGGGGACCCCAGCGGTGGTCCAACTCCTCGGCCCGGAAGGTCACAGGAGTGCCCGGTCCATCGGGCGGGGCAGCGGGGCCAGGGCCCCCGCCTCGCGCAGGCGCTCGTACGCGCGGACCACCGCCGCACTGTCGCCGGGGGCCGCGATGCTCAACAGCTCGCCGCCGCCCGGGAGTTCCTGGCGGACCGCCTCCAGATCCTCCGGTACGAGGGCGGCGCGGGCCGGGGAGAGGTAGCCGGTGCGGCCCACGACCGGGTCGCCGGCCGAGAACCCGGCCTCGTCCTCCAGCGCGTCCAGCACGTCGTCGTCGCTCACATCACCGAAGTCCGGCTCCCACACCCGGGCGAGGAGGGTGAGGATGTCCTCCTCGGGGACGGGGGCGTTGTCCGGCGCGTACAGGATGACGGCGAGCGACTGGAGCAGGAACTCCGGCGCTCCCCCGGCCACCCCGCTGACCTCCGCCTCCCAGCCGGGCGTCCCCGTGCCGACGAGCCGCAGGCCGGTGCCCGTCAGGTCCGACCAGTCGGCGGCACTCCGGGCGGTGCGCACCGCGCCGAGCAGCGCCTCCCCGTCCGCCGTGATGGCGGTCGCGGGGCCGTCCGCGTGGACCTGGCTCCAGGCGTCCGCCGCCTCCGGGACCAGGGCGGCGAGCCCCTGGAGGGTCTGCCGCCACCGCTCGGCCAGGGCCTCGGCCGACTCCGGGCGAGGGCCCCAGAAGCCCCGCACTACACGTCGCATACCGCTCTCTCCTCCGTCGCCCGACCGCTCCGGGTCACCCCACGCGTGCAGGCTACTCGGCTACTCGTCGAAGGCCCCGGGCTTCCTCGTGCTGTCGCCGGGTTTCGCCGGGCTGTGCACCACCGTGACCGGCAGCCCCTCGTCCCGGAACGCCCTGCGGGCCGCCTCACCGCCTCCGGGTCGGAGAAGTGCCGCTCCACGGGCTTGCCGCCCGCTACGGGTAGGCCACCGACAGCAGACATACGCGATCCGCCCCCGGCCCCTGGCTGACCTGACAACCGGTCACCCCAGGGTCGGGGCGTCTCACCGTCGTGGGTCCCAGGGCCCAACCCGCGTCCCAGAAAGGTGAGTTGGTCCGCATACGCGAACCGGCTGCCGGGCGCCCCGGTGAAGGGG